>CBDVEN010000001.1:0-20336 GCA_965373025.1 uncultured bacterium
CCAAAAATTTGAAAACATCAACCGAAGATTTGAAAAATGTTTTGTCTAATAATCAATTGCGGGGAAGATACGGCGAAGAAGTAGCGGAAAATTTATTAAAAGTCGCCGGATTTGTCAAAGGCCTGAACGATGACGGAAATCTCAGCCAGGAAACAAACGCCAACCGTCCGGATTTTACAATTTACCTGCCGAATAAAAATAAAATCAATATCGATGTTAAATTTCCTTACCAGTCATTGGTGAAATTTCAGGAGATTGAAGATAAATTAGAAAAGAAAAAATATTTCGCCCAATTTAAAACTGATGTCAAACAAAAAATCAAGCAAGTCACCAGCCGCGACTATATCAATCCGGAAGAAAAAACTTTGGACTTTGTTATTTTATTCGTTCCAAATGAAATGATTTTCAGTATTATCTGCGAAAAAATGCACGATGTTATTGATGAAGCGAACCAGAAAAAAGTTGCCATTGTCGGACCGATTTCTTTTGTGACATTTTTGAGAATGATATATCAATCATACGAAAATTTTAAAATTCAGGAGGATTTACAGAGAGTGGTTGGATTGATTGGAAAATTCAAACAGGAATTTTCCAAATATAATGTTGAATTTGACAAACTCGGCAATAAAATTACTTCTGCTTCAACACAGTACAATGTTTTAACAGCAACCCGAATGAGGAAATTGGAGAAAATAGTTGAACAAATTGAAGGAGAGGAAAAAATTGAAAAAGGAGAAAATAAAAAATTGATATAAAATTTTTAAGCTTTGAATTGTGAGATTATGGAATTCCCAAATGAAATTATAAATATTTTAGAAAAATTAAAATCATCAGGGTTTGAGGCGTACGCGGTTGGCGGATGCGTTCGTGATTTTTTGCGAGGAGTTGAACCAAAGGATTGGGATATTACTACCAATGCCAAACCAGAACAAATTCAAAAAATTTTCCCAAAAAGTTTTTATAAAAATAAATTCGGGACAGTAACAGTGATAAGTCGAAAGTCCATAAAGTCAAAAGTTGAAAGTGATAGAAGTCAAAAATCTGATTTTTTTGAAGCGGAGATTACGCCGTTTAGGACTGAAGAAAAATATTCTGACAAAAGGCACCCGGATAAAATTCATTGGGCGAAAACGCTTGAAAAAGATTTAGCAAGGAGAGATTTTACGGTGAACGCGATGGCGCTATCGCTGCAGTCAGCAATCAGCAATCAGCAATCAGCAAAGATAATTTATCTGTCGCAGCAGAAAACAGAAAGCAGAAAACAGAAAGCTACGATAGTCATTGATTTATTTGACGGACAGAAAGATTTAGAAAAAAAAATTATTCGCGCGGTTGGAAATCCGGAAGACAGATTTTCAGAAGACGCTTTAAGAATGATGCGCGCGGTTCGCTTTGCCGTTCAATTGAATTTTATAATAGAGCCGAAAACATTTAAAGCAATCCGAGAAAACGCCCATTGGCTGAAAATGATTTCTAAAGAAAGAATCAGAGATGAATTGATAAAAATAATTTTATCAGATAATCCAGACAAAGGAATCTTATTATTAAAAGACGCCGGGCTTCTAAAATTTATTATTCCGGAATTAGAAAAAGGAATCGGCGTTAGCCAGAACCGCCATCATATTTATACAATTTTTCAGCATTTAATTCTGTCTTTAAAATATTGCCCGAGCAAAAAACTTGAAGTGCGATTAGCCGCTCTTTTTCACGACATTGCCAAGCCGGAAACAAAAAGCGGCGAAGGTCCAAACGCGACTTTTTATAATCACGATATTATCGGCGCAAAATATGTCTGGCAGATTATGAACCGCTTGAAATTTCCGAGAAAAATAATTGAAAAAACTTCCCTTCTTGTCCGCTATCATATGTTTTATTATAATGTTGACGAGGTTTCTGAAGCCGGAGTCAGGCGGCTTGTCCGTAAAGCAGGTTTGGAAAATATGGAGGACTTGATTGATTTGAGAATTTCCGATCGTTTGGGAAGCGGCGTACCAAAAGCAAAGCCGTATAAATTGCGGCATCTGGAATATCTAATCCAGAAAGTTTCCAAAGATCCGATTTCGGTAAAAATGCTGAAAGTCAATGGAGAAGATATAATGAAAATTTTAAAAATTTCCCCGGGTCCGAAAATCGGCGCGACTCTTAACGCTTTGCTGGCAGAAGTTCTGGAAGATCCGAAATTAAACAAAAAAGAAATTCTTGAAAAACGAGTTAAAGATTTAGGTAAAAAAAATATTCAAGAACTTTCTCAAAAATCAAAGGAAGTTGAAGAAAAAAAAGAGGAAATTGATTTGGAAGAAAAAAAGAAATTTTATGTGAAATAATTTCGGGCTGTGGTATAAAGGTATTACGCGCGCTTCGGGAGCGCGCAATTCCGGTTCAATTCCGGGCAGCCCGACCAAATTATTTATTAAAAAACTTTAAACAAACCAAAAATATGAAGACAATTATTATCGGTGCGAGGGGAATGCTCGGGCAGGAATTAAAAAAAACTTTTCAGGATTGGAATCCGATTTGCTGGGACCAGGCAGAAATTGATATTGCTGACAGAGAAAATGTAAATGAAAAAATTTCCGAAACAAAACCGGAATTGGTTATCAACGCGGCGGCTTACACTAATGTTGACGGCGCGGAAACAAACCGCGATTTGGCAATGAAAGTCAACGGCTATGGAGTTGGAAATTTAGCAGAAGCATGCAAAAAAGTAAACGCGATTTTAATCCATTATTCAACTGATTATATTTTTGGCGGAAAAAAACAGGAAGGGTATAAAGAAGACGACCAGCCAAAAAATCCCATCAATATCTACGGTGAATCAAAACTGCTTGGCGAAAAATTATTGCAAGAAAGTACCAACAGATTTTATTTAATCCGCCTTTCCTGGCTTTTTGGAAAATTTGGGGGAAATTTCGTGGAAACAATGTTGACATTAGGCAAAAAAAATGAGACAATCAAGGTAGTCAACGACCAGCGCGGAAAGCCCACTTTTGCTTTTGATTTAGCCAAAAAAACAAGAGATTTAATTGAGAAAAAATTTCCTTTTGGAATTTATCACATTACCAACGAAGGCGCGTGTTCTTGGTATGAATTTGCCAAAGAAATTTTTAAAATAGTTCAAACTCAGAAGACGAAATCGCGCGACCTCGCTTGCGAGAATATAAAAGTTATCCCAGTGAAATCAAAAGAATTTCCAACCGCGGCGAAACGCCCGAATTGGTCAATTTTAATAAATACAAAACTTCCGTTAAACCGTTCATGGCAGGAAGCGTTAAAAGAGTATTTGAAAAAATAGAAATATGGTATATCCAATAGAAATTATTAAAGAAAAAATAGATAGAGAATACTTGAAAAAGTTTTTGGATAATCCTTTTAAGGATATGGTTAAATTTGTTGTTGACATTAAAAAAGAAATAATCGCTTTGGGCGGAGAGCTTCATTCTGACGCTGAAGAAATGCTTGTTGAAAACGGTTCTGACAATAGAAATTTGTGGGGCGGGAATTTATATCCTTCAGAAGAAAAAAATAATTGGATTGAATACACATCATTAATAAATATCAGGCCATCGCAAAATAATCCTTCAATGAAAATACAAAGCCAGGAAGTAAAAACAAAAGTTAATCAAATTATTGATAAATTAATTGGCATCAATGAAAAATAAATTTCACAAAAACCTGACTATAGAAAGATGGCAGAAATTTCCAAAGGAAACACAAATTTTAAATATTGCCGCGGAGTTTTCCCGGGCAAAACATTGGTTGGAGAAAAAAGACAAAGAAGAAGTTTTGAATTGTTTGGATAGATCTTTTGAACTTATTGATTTAACGGTAAATGATTTCAAATGGAAAAAATCCTTAAAAGAACTTTTGCGATTCAGATATGTTTTGGCTGAATTTTATATTAAGAAAAATAAAAACTTAGATGAATTTATAAAAATATTTCAAACATTTTTGAATTTTAATAAATTCAGTTCGCAAGTTGAAATCTAATAAAAAAATAATTTAACAATAAAACTATGATTAAAAAAGCGATTTTACCGGTGGCCGGGTTTGGAACTCGGTTTTTGCCGGCGACAAAAGCCCAACCAAAAGAAATGCTTCCGATTGTTGACAAGCCAATTATCCAATATTTAGTTGAAGAAGTCGTTGCCGCCGGAATTAAAGAAATTATTTTTGTGACCGGCCGCGGAAAGCGAAGCATTGAAGATCATTTTGATCATTCTTTTGAATTGGAACATAATTTGGTTGAAAAACGAAAACACGATTTACTAAAAGAAATTTATAAAATTTCAAAATTGGCAAAATTTTCTTATGTGCGCCAGCCAAGCCCTAGAGGCGACGGCGATGCTGTTTTTCGCGCCCGGGAATTGATTGGCGATGAACCTTGCGCGGTTCTTTTTGGCGACGATTTAGTTGATTCAGAAGTTCCCTGCATTAAACAATTAATGAATGTTTATGAAAAATACGGCGATTCGGTGCTTGCCTTGGAAAAAGTTCCGGAAAAAGAAGTTTCCCGTTATGGAATTGTTGATTCAATTTTGCTTGAAAAACGGACTCACCAAATAAAAGATATTATTGAAAAACCAAAATTAGAAGAAGCGCCTTCTAATTTAAGCATCGTTGGAAAATATATTATCACGCCCGATGTTTTTGATACACTTGAAGCGTTAATTCCCGCGAAAAAAGATGACGAAGTCCGTCTTGCTGACGCTTTTAAACTGCTTCTTAGAAAAAAACCAATTTACGGATATGAATTTGAAGGGAAAAGATATGATTGCGGAAGCAAGTTAGGTTTTCTTGAGGCAACTGTTGATTTTGGATTAAAACATCCTGAGATTAATGAGGGATTTAAAAAATATCTGAAAAATCTTAAAATTTCATAATCTTTATCTATAAAAATTCTATGGAAACAAACTCAAAAACAAAAAAAAGATTTCTTTCTATAGCAAAACACAGCAGTTTTTTCTTGTTTTTATTTTTTATTATTTTAACTGTTATAGCCGGATATATTTTTTATCAAAAAGTATATTTGCTTTTAACTCCGGCAAACCAAAATAATCCTATAAATTCCCAAATTAAACAGGTAACAATAAAAAATAATCTTTTGGAAAAAATTTCGGAAAGATTAGATAAGAAAAATTTTTATATCAGCGAAGAAACAGAAAAAGAATTTTCCGATCCGTTTGAACCATAAATTATTATTAACTGGAGGGAGATTAGAAAGAAAATATGTTTTTAAATTTTAATAAAGTAAATCCAGTATCTTTTTGTTTTTTAAAAATGTGCCGGATAAAATTAATCCCTTTTTTTTGCCTTTTGGGATTTTTTATTTTTGGAAATTTTGTTTTCGCCGCTAACGAAAACGATATTGTTATAAATGAGATCGCTGCGTTTGAATCATCTGGCTATGAATGGATAGAAATTTATAATACAACGAACAGCGAAATTGATTTAACCGATTGGAAATTTATTGAAGGATTTAGCGAATCAGATGAAGACGGAGTAAGCCATAAATTAAATTCTTTTAACGGAGATTTGGCAATTAAATCAAATGGATATGCGATTATTACGCAAGACGCTGAAAAATTTTCAGAAAAATATGAAACTTCTTCTGATATAATTGTTATTGATAGTTCATGGGGATCACTCAACGAAAAAGGAGAAAAAATTACATTAAAAGATTCAGATGGAAATATTATTGAAAGTTTTACTTATTTTTCTTGTCCTGAAAATTCTTTAGAGAGAATAAATCCAGAGTTAAAAGATTATTCTGCGAACAACTGGCAGGAAACAGCTATTGAAACACCAGGAAAAGAAAATAGCATTTATTTAATTTCTGAAATTAATGAAAATAATAATGAGGATGAAGATTTAGAAAATGAAAATAATCAAGAAAATAATCGCACGCCGATTGCCGACGCCGGCGGAGATATGGAAATATTTGTTAATCAAGAAATAGAATTTGACGCTTCGGATTCTTCAGATCCTGACAGCGACGAAATTTCTTTTTCTTGGGATTTCGGCGACGGGAAAAACGGGCAAGGAATAAACCCGGTTCATTCTTATAAAACAGCCGGTGAGTTTAAAGTTATTTTAACTGTTAGCGACGGCGATTTATCTTCAGCAGATTATTTAATTGTAAAAGTTATTGAAACAAGTTATTCGCAAGATATTATTATCAACGAAATTCTGCCTAATCCAAAAGGAAGCGACACTGCCGCGCCGCCTCAGGGAGAATGGATTGAGCTTTATAACCAGTCAAGCCAAAAAATTAATTTGACTGGCTGGAAATTAGACGATTTAATTTCTTCCGGAAGCAAATCCTATGTAATTGATTCGGAAATTTTTATTGAGCCAAACGAATATTTGGTTTTTTATTACGAGCAGACAAAAATCTGCCTGAACAATAATGGCGATGAAGTTAATTTGATAAATCCTCAGGGAAAAATAATTTCAGCTTGCTCTTATCAGGAAAAATCTTCTGAACAAACTTCATTGGCGCGGGGAAAAGACGGTCAATGGTATTGGAGCATTGAACCGACTCCGAATAAAGAAAATTTGATTACTGTTACTGAATCTGAAAATTTTGAAGAAGAGAAAATTGAAGAAGAACTTGGAGAAAATTTTCAAGAAGATTCTAATGAAGAAAATTTAGGAAAATTAAAAGAAAATCCAAAAGAAGCGAGCATTTCCGAAATAAAAAATTTAGCCAAAGGAACTTGGGTAAAAATAAGGGGATTTGTTTCTGTTTCGCCAAAAATTTTAAGCGATAAAGTTTTTTATATTTCCTCTGAACAAAGTGGCATCCAAATTTATTCTTCAAAAGGCGATTTTCCGGAATTAAATTCAGGCGATTTCGTAGAAATTATCGGTAAAACATCTGAAGCGAATAATGAGAAAAAAATTAATATCTATTCAGCGAATGATGTTGAAATTTTAGACGCTGACTTCCCGCCTGAACCGAAAATTATTAAAACCGGCGAAATCAATGAAGCTCTTGAAGGATCATTAGTTAAAATAGAAGGGCAAGTGAGCCGAAGCGCTGGAAATGTTTTTTATGTTAATGACGGTTCCGGTGAAATTAAAATTTATATCCGTTCAACCACTGGAATTAAAAAACCCAAGACCTCAAAAGGAACTTGGGTGGCGATTACCGGAATTGTCAGCGAGACATCTACGGGCTATAGAATTTTGCCGCGTTTTCAAGAAGATGTTTTGGTTGGAAAAGTCGCCGGTTCAAATGTTCTTCCTCAAGCCGGCAATAGTTTTATTTTTATTTTATTTTTAAGCTTAATGCTTCTATTTTTTCTTCAACTTTTTTCTGGGCCGCTTGGCGCGCAGAATCAAGAATAACCCGCGTATCATAAACATCAGGATTTTTTTTCAAAAACTTTTTCAAATCATCGGAAAAAGTTTTTTTCAAAGCAGTGTCAATGTTAAAACAAGCAACTCCTCTTTTAATTGCTTTCAGCGCGTTTTTATGAACAAAGTCAGAAGCGCCGTGCAAAACCAAAGGACAATTAACTTTTTGGTGGATTTTTTCCAAACGATTCCAATCCAAATTTTCCCGTTCTTTAAAAAATCCATGCGCGTTGCCGATTCCAACCGCCAGAGTATCAATTTTTGTTTTCTGGACAAATTCTTTTGCCTGATCAGGATCAGTCATTAATTTATTCCAGTCAACTTTTTTTAGATTTTTTTTAGATTTTTTTTGCGCGCAAGGCACGCCGCCTAATTCTCCCTGAACATCAACTCCGCGCCGGCGCGCGTAATCAACAATTTTCTTTGTCAAAGCAATATTTTTTTCATAAGCCAGCAAAGAGCCGTCAATCATTACTGAACTAAATCCGGCGTTGATGGCTTTTTTTACTGTTTGAAAATCTTTTCCATGATCTAACAATAAAGCGACTGAAATTTTTTTTGTTTCTTGTTTGACAACTGATTTTACCATTGAAACAATTATTTCAGCGCCGCTGTATTGGATTGTTTTTGGTGAAACCAAAATAATCAAAGGAGATTTTTTCGCTACTGCTCCTTTGACAATTGCTTGAGTCATTTCCAAATTAAAAGTTCCAAAAGCGGGAACAGCGTAATTGCTCCTTTGGGCTTTTTGAAGAATTTTTTTAGCTTGAGTGAACATAAAATAAACTTAAAACTCAAAGTTCAAAAATTAAAACCACAACTTAAAGTTCAAAGCTAAATTTAAAATTTTCAATTTTAAAATTTTGTTTATTATTTCCTATCTATTTGCCTTCTAAAACATTTTTAACAATTCTAATAAATTCTCCTGCGTTTAAACTTGCTTTGCCGATTAGGAATCCATTTATTCCAGAGCTGGAAATAAAATTGCTGGCATTGCGGCTGTTGACGCTCCCGCCGTATAAAATTTTTAATTTTTGCGCGGTTTTCTGATTATACATTTCAGTAAAAAGCCGCCGTATTAAAATCACCGCTTTCATTATATCATTTTCCACGGGAATTTGTCCGCTGCCAATTGCCCAAACTGGTTCATAGGCAATAATTATATCTTGAACGTTAGCTTTTTTAATTCCTTCAAAACTTTCTAAAATTTGAGTTTTAATTTCTTCAAAATCAAAATCATTTGCATTCCGTTTTTTTTCTCCAACGCAGACAATCGGTTTTAAATGAATTTTCAAAGCGGCTTGAATTTTTTTGTTAATTATTTGATTTGTTTCGCCCAAAAATTGTCTTCTTTCAGAATGTCCGAGAATAACAAAATTACAGCCAAGATTTTTTAACATTCTTGGCGAGATTTCTCCGGTATAAGCGCCTTTATCTTTCCAAAAACAGTTTTGCGCGCCCAATTTCAAATTAGCTGATTGCTGACCTGCCTGCCGGTAGGCAAGGTTGCTGATTGCTGATTGCCGCGCAAGCAATAGCTGCGTAAACGGCGGACAGATAATAATCTCCACATTTTTAATTTTTATCGTTTCTTTTTTAATCGCTTTGAAAAGCATTTTCGCTTTAGCGGAATCTGTTGGATTCATTTTCCAATTGGCAACAATTAAATATTTTTGTTCTTGAAAATCCATAATAGATATATGAATAAATTTAAATAAACCATTTTCTCATTTCCCTCCAACTCACCCGCCGTTTTTTCATAATAATTTTTCTTTTTTTGAAAGCCGTTGGCGCTTGAGAAAAAAGTTCTCCAACAGCTTTTATCGTGTAATGTTCAAAAATTATTACATAAATCCATGAGCCGATTTCCTTGAAAAGAAAATATAGCAAATCAACCAAAAGCAATAAAGGTATTTCATTTTTAATCTGCATTAGCCGCTGGTTTTTAAAAGAATAATATTTAGCGCGTTCGGAAATCTTTCTTCTTTCTTCAATAATTTTTCCATAAGTTTTTGCGGCGCTGTCTCCAGCGCCGCGGCCGTGATAAGCAACCGCTTTTGGCTGATAAACAGTTTTCCATCCGTAAAGACGCAGACGCCAAGCCAAATCAACATCTTCTTTATAAAGAAAAAAATCTTCGTCAAAGAATTCAAAATCTTGGAACTTGGAACTTGGAACTTGAAACTTTTCCGCTTCCGGTGATGATTTTTTACTTTTAACTTTATGGACTTTTAACTTTATGGACTTTTGACTAATCATCGGCATTTTAACATCTTCCAATGCCGCTCGCCGATAAATCGGAACTGCGCCGTCAGCGCCGAAAATTTCTTTTTTTTTTTCATATTGTCCTTCATCTGGCTCGCCTTGAGCTTGAGCGATAATCCTCCTGTTTTTTAACATCACCAATCCGATTGTATCAATAATATTTTTCTTATTTTCTAAATCTTTTTTAATTTCTTTTTTTTCAAAATCATATCGCAAAAGTTTTCCCTGAACCGCGCCCACTTTTTTATCATCAAAAGATTTTAACGCCTGTTGCAAATAATTCGGAGTTAGGATAGCGTCAGAATTCAAACATAAAATAAAATCTCCATGGCATTTACGGATTGCCTGATTATGCCCCGGGGCGAATCCGACATTTTCAGAATTTTTAATTAATTTAATTCTAACCGAATAATTTTCATTCGGATATTTTTCTTCCAACAATTCTTTTCTGTATTTTTCCCACTCACTGATTTTTTGCTCAATAATTTCACGGCTTCCATCAGTTGAATTATTGTCAATAATCAAAATCTCAACGCGCGGATAAATCTGTCTAACCGCAGATTCAATCGCTTTATTGATTGTCTTTTTGTCATTATAATTAAGAATATTTATGGAAACGAGGGGAAGATTATTCATTTTTACAATTATACTTTTTCATCTTCGCTAATAGTTGTCTTGTCTGCCGATTCTTTATCAGTTATTTTTTTTCTATACAAAATTTCTCCCAAAATAATAATCAGCATTACAGACATTAAAATTATTCCGGCGAAAATTCCAGCGTCAAGATATTCTTTGTTCAACTGAAAAATATTTTCCTGGAAAGGTCTTGAGCGGGCGATAACCAACCAGAACATTATTGAAACCCATCCGAAAATCGCTACGCCCTGTCCGAGCCAAGACAAAAAGCGGACAAATTTTGATTTAACAGTAAATAAGAGAAAAGCGCAAATCAGAAAAATCAAACCGACTGGAGAAATCGCCCAGACAATCAAAGCAATAAAAGAATAGAAAAAATTTTCCAAAAATCCTCCTTCCTCTTCAAATATTTCGTTTGAATTGAAAGGAAAAACAGAGGCGCTTGATGAAACTTTTACACCGTTTTTGGCGTTCCGCAAAATTAAATCGTCATTCATCTCGGTAAATTTCATATTCCGATAAAGTTTAGTCAGAACAAAATCTTTTTTGGTTTTCATCCACGGCTCGCCTTTATCGTCATAAGCCAAATCCTCAATTTCTTCCGCTTCAATTATTTCCGCGTATTGGGTGTTAAAGCCGGGTAGGGATTTTTCGCAGTTGTCAAAAACATAAAGCAAAATTCCCGCTCTGTCCTGATACGGATAAAGCATTCCCGGGGCGATGGCAATTTCCTGTTCAGGATAAGTCATTCGCCTTATTTTCGGTTCAGGCGCTTGCCAGAGAGAAGTCAGAGAAGTAATTTTCAGCGGATAAACAATTTTGTCGGACTTAAAAGTTAATTTTAATGGAGCCGCTTGTCCGGTTCGCAATCTTTCCGTCACATCTTTCCAGACAACTTCCGGCCTGATTTTTACGGCAGTATAATACCATTTATTTTTTATATAATCTTCCAGAACATAACCGCCTTTTTCCGGAAATTGGTATCCGTTTTCTGAAAGCCATTTTGCCAAAGCATCGGCCTTGGACGCGGCTAAAACTTTTATTTCATAAATTCCGACTTCTTTTGTTTCCAAAACTTCCACTGCGGATTTTTCCATTGCTGGCATAGCGTCTAAATTATAACCGCCCCACTGGCGATTTACTGGCGGTCTTGTTAATTCTTCCAAAGATAAAAAAAGTTCGCTTGACGCTTTGTCCACTTCTGGACGTGAAGGCGTTGGCACAACCCAGGCAAAATCCTTGGCGTTTCCGGTAAAGGTGATTGAAAGAATTAATGTTTCAACTCCTTTGTCGTAAAAAAGAACCGCTTTTTGGTCTGTTTCGGCGACATAATAATCCGGCGGCGGAAAAATTACTCCGTCCGCGGAAACAATTCCCGGAAGGAATAAAGATAAAATAATAAGACCAAGTAATAATTTACGCATAATTTTTTCCCTTTCTTTTTTATTAAATAATATACATTGTCATTACGAGCGAAACGAAGCGTAGCGAAGTGAAGCGCGGCAATCCCGTTTTTTTGTAATATCGAGATTGCTTCGTCGCTCATTCCACTTCGTTCCATTTGCTTCTCGCAATGACATTGCTTTCTACTTATAGTATAACTAATATTTTTATAAATACAAGAGTTTATTTTTCCCGTCTTTTCATTTATTTATCTCACCTTCCTAATTTTTAATCTTTCAATAATTCCTTTTGGAATAATGCCCGCTAATCCGCCGAAGAAATTGCACAATCCTATTAATAAAGCATAAAAAGAAATAGGAAAAATTAAGAAGAAAAAGTGATGGATAGGAAGAGATTCTTTGGGACTGTCAAAAATAAGCACAAAAATCATAAAAACCAAGCTTAATAAAAAACCAAAAACCAGCGCGTTCAAAAATATTAATTTAAGATAACGAGCAAGTAAATTTTCTTTAATAAAAAAACTGGCTATAAAACCAGCTAAGGCAATAGAAAATATTGCGTTTTCAATACCAGCGCGAATTTCAAAAATTAAAACAAAAGTCAGGGCGGAAAAAATTAGATTCAAGAGAAAAAATTGTTTTATTTGTTTTGAAATAGTCATTTTATTAAAAAACAGTTTTTCACACCGAAACCAAAACATTCACATCAACCGGGTTGACTTCTAAAACTCCGCTTTCAATTTCAAAAAAAAGTTCCTTTTGATTTTTATCCTGAACTCTTATTTTTCCTTCGGTCAAAGGAGTTATCAAGGGAATATGGTTCGGCAAAATAGTCAGCTCGCCTTTTTCGCCGGGCAAGGTAACCGCAGAAACTTTTCCCTGATAAATTATTCTATCTTGAGTAATGATATTTAAAAACATAAATTTACACTAAAATTTTTGTCATTCCGAACTTGTTTCGGAATCTGTTAATATTATTTTAAAACAATTTTTCAGATCCTGAAATAAATTCAGGATGACAATTCGTTTATAA
The DNA here is from genome assembly GCA_965373025.1 of uncultured bacterium. Taxonomy (GTDB): domain Bacteria; phylum Patescibacteriota; class Minisyncoccia; order JAHIHE01; family DAOWLE01; genus DAOWLE01. Next base: position 12,697 of record CBDVEN010000001.1, read on the forward strand.
ATTGAAAATTATTTCAGCAGAAATTTACACTTCTTTAATATTTCCTTTCATATAAAAATCCTCTTCTTTTTTGGAATCAAGTTCGCCGGAAATTATTTTTTTAAATCCTTCAATTGTTTCTTGAAGGGAAACATACTTTCCCTCGCGGCCGGTGAAAATTTCCGCGACATAAAACGGCTGGGAAAGAAATCTCTGGATTTTTCTCGCCCGCCCGACAATCATTTTATCTTCTTCGGATAATTCTTCAATTCCCAGAATTGAAATAATATCCTGCAGCTCTTTGTATCTTTTTAAAATCTGAACTACTTTTTGAGCGGTTTGGTAATGTTCTTCGCTGATAATTTTCGGATCTAAAATGTTTGAAGTTCCTTCAAGCGGATCAATTGCCGGATAAATTCCTAAGTCGGCTGTTTGCCGCGATAAAACAATGGTTGCGTCAAGATGGGAAAAAGTCGCGACAACCGCCGGGTCAGTCAAATCATCGGCCGGAACATAAACTGCCTGGATAGAAGTGATTGAACCATTTTTAGTGGAAGCGATTCTTTCTTGTAGAGCGCCCATTTCAGAAAATAAAGTCGGCTGATAACCGGTCTGTGAAGGAATTCTTCCTAAAAGCGCCGAAACTTCTGAACCAGCCTGAACAAATCTAAAAACATTATCAATAAAAAGCAAAACATCTTTTTTTTCTTCATCCCGAAAATATTCAGAAGCGGCCAATCCGGACAAGGCGACTCTAAATCGCACTCCCGGCGTTTCATTCATCTGCCCAAAAACCAGAACAGTATTTTTAATTACTTTTGATTGTTCCATTTCCCGCAAAATATCATTTCCTTCTCTTGACCTTTCTCCGACTCCGGTAAAAACAGAAATTCCTTTGTGAATTTTTGCGATATTTCTAATCAGTTCCTGAATTAAAACAGTTTTTCCCACGCCAGCGCCGCCAAAAAGCCCGACTTTTCCTCCTTTAGGAATTGGAGTTAAAAGATCAATTGCTTTAATTCCGGTTTCTAAAATTTCGATATCGGTTTTCTGTTCCTGAAGGGACGGGGGCTGGCGATGGATGGAAAATGTTTTATCAGTTTTAATTTCGCCTTTGCCGTCAATCGGTTTTCCCAAGACATTCAAAACCCGTCCAAGAGTTTTCTCGCCAACAGGAATTTTTATCGGGGCAAAAGTTCTTTCTACTTCATCTCCTCTTTTTAGCCCTTCAGTCGGTCCCATTGCCAAGCATCTTGTTTTGCTGTCGCCGATATGCTGTTCAACTTCCAAAACTAAATTATTTTTTTTCACCACCAAGGCCTCAAAAATCGGCGGCAATGATTCTTGAGAATTTTCATTCAATTTTAAATCTTCAGAAGGCGACACGACGTCGTGTCGCCTTCCTTCAGATTTATTCTCATTATTCAATTCAAATTCCACATCAATTACCGGTCCGGTAACTTGAGTAATTTTAAACATAGTATAAAAATTTAAAATGTAAATATCAAAGTGCAAAATGACAGAGCAAAATGTTAAAATAAAATAAATTAAAAACAATAAATTAAAAACTATTTTAAAATTAGTTAATTTTGAATTTTACATTGTCATTTTTCATTTTGATTTTTCAATTTTTCATTTCCCATCCCATTGCTTCTTTTGCCGAGCTGATTTCAGAAACCTCGGCAGTGATTTGGTTCTGCCTAACTTTATTATAATTCAAAGTCAAATCTTTAATAATATCATTTGCGTTGTCGCAGGCGTTTCTCATCGCCATCATTCTTGCTGAATGCTCTGAAGCGTTTGCTTCTAAAACAGTATGGTAAATTTCAAATTCTAATAATTGGGGAACCAAACTTTCAAAAATTTTTTCTGGCGACGGTTCTAAAACATAATCATAATTTTTAGAATTGTTTTCCAAAAATTCAGCTCTTGGAGATTTTTCAGCAAGAGTAACATTTTTCAGCATTTCCTGAAAACTTTCAGGAATCAACGGCAGAAGCTGGATTTTTTTTGGTTTTTGGATAAAAGATGAAATGAAATCAGTATAAAAAAGATAGATTTTTTGGTATTTGTTTTCCTGAAAATAACGAAGCAGAAGACCGGCAATCGGTTTTGTTTCTTCAAGCGTTCCATAATCGCCGATTCCGGTAAATTCCACTTTGATTTTTAAATTTTTCTTTTTGGCAAAAGCAATCGCTTTTTTTCCAACAGCCATTATTTCAATTTCAGGTGGCGCGACTTTTTCTCGCGCAAATTCTTCCTGGATTTTATTGATTTCTGTTTCGGCAAATTTTAAAATATTTTTATTGAAAGAACTGCAAAAACCTTTATCCGAACTCACCACAACAATTAAAATCTTTTTAAGCTCCCGCGTTTGAAAATAAAATGAATTTTTTTCCAAGCATTCTTGCTGGTATTTAGACAATCTTTTCAAAATTTCAATAACCTTTTGGGCAAAAGGCCGGGAACCCAAAGCAATTTTCTGCGACTTCCGCATTTTCACCGCGGAAATTAATTCCAATGCTCCGGTAACCTGCGAAATCCTTTGGGTAGAATTTATTTTTTGTTTAATTTCCTTTAGAAACATAATTCTTTAATACTTCTTTAATAATTTTTTCAAGTTCTATTTCAGTGCCGCTGTCCAAATTTTTTGTTTCCCTTATTTTCTTAAAAATTTCCGGCTTTTGGGTCTCAATATATTCAAACAAATCTTTCTCAATTTTTTTAACATCTTCAACTTTTGCTTGGTCCAAAAGCCCCTTTACTCCGGCAAAAATTATCGCTGTCTGTTTTTCAAAAGTTAATGGAGACAATGAATCCTGTTTTAAAATTTCTTTCATTCTTTTTCCGCGCTCAATTCTTTTCTGCGTTTCCGCGTCAACTTCTTCAGCAAATTCCAAAAAACTTTCCAATTCCTGGAATTGCGCCAACTCTAATTTTAAAGTTCCGGCGACTTTTTTAATCGCTTTGGTCTGGGCGGCAGATCCGACTCGGGAAACCGAAAGACCGACATTCATTTCCGGCCGCTGGCCTTTTAAATATAAAGAAGTGTCCATAAATATCTGGCCGTCGCAAATAGAAATTACGTTAGTCGGAATGTAAGCGGTAATATCTCCGGCTTGAGTTTCAATAATTGGCAAAGCGGTTAAAGAGCCGCCGCCTTTTTCTTTGTTTAATTTTCCGGCTCTTTCCAGTAATCTTGAATGAAGATAAAAAATATCTCCGGGGTAGGCTTCACGACCAGGCGCTCTTTTTAAAACCAAAGAAATTTGCCGCCAAGCCCAAGCGTGTTTTGTTAAATCGTCAAAAATCACCAACGCGTCTTTTCCCTGATCCATAAAATATTCTCCGATTGCCGTTCCTGCGTAAGGAGCCAAATACCAAAACGCTGCCGGATCAGCTGAAGTTGCCGCGACAACAATTGTGTAATCCATCGCTCCGTTTTTTTTCAAAGTATGCAGAATTCTGGCGAGTTCTCCTTCCCTTTTTCCAACAGCGACATAAACGCAAATCGGCCTGTTCGGCTCGTTTTTCTGATTTAAAATTGTATCAATAGTTAATGAAGTTTTTTGGGTAATTCGGTCGCCGAGAATTAATTCTCTCTGTCCCCGTCCAATCGGGACCAAAGCGTCAACAACTTTTAAGCCAGTGTGCAAAGGCGAATTAACCGGCTCGCGGTCAATTACCGAAGGCCCTATTTTTTCCAAAGGATAAGATTTTTCTGTTTTTATTTCTCCTTTTCCGTCTAAAGGTTTTCCTATTGGAGTTACCACTCTTCCGATTAATTCTTCACCAACCGGGCAAGAAAGGACTTTTTTTGTTCTTTCAACAATATCGCCTTCTTGTATTTTTGAAAAATCGCAGAGGACAACTGCTCCAACTTGATTTTCTTCCAAATTTAAAGCCAAGCCGTAAAGGTCTTCGTTGCCATCTTGTTCTGTTTTATTTTTTTCCGAATTTTGTCTAAGGGACGGTTTGAATTTTATTATTTCCAAACTTTCAACATTCTGAAGTCCTGAAATCAGCGCTGTTCCGTCTTTAACTTCCAAAACTTCCCCAATTTCTTCCTGTTGGGGATCAAGCTCTAAATTTTCTATTTCTTTTTTTAAGTAATTTATAATATTTTGCATAATAAAAAAATTAAATTTCTATTTTCATTTTTTCTAGAACTCCGCTTATTGAGGCGTCAATTAAATAATTATTTGTTTTGGCAACAAATCCGCTGATAAGATGTTTATTTGTTCTTATTTTAAAAACTTTTTCTTTTCCAAAAACGCTTCTTAATTTTTCTTCTATCTTTTTAATATCCTCATCCTGAATTTCCCGGGAAAAAGTAAGTTCTATTTCATCTTTTTTTGAAATTTTCTGAAGCTCTTTCAAAATTTGCGGCAAAAGATAAATCTTCTTTTTATTTTTTAAAACTTTCAAAAAGTTTCGCGCGATTTCTTTCTGCTGTTGATCGTTTTTATTCTCTGTCGCTGAAAATAAAATTTCAGCCAATATTTTTGCCTGATTTTCAGTTTGCATAAAATTTTAATTTATCTCACTCAACCTCTCTTTCGCAAGGAGAGGAATTACCCTACCTAACCTCCTCCTGCAATGAATGCGGGACAGGCTCTAAATTAGGGGAGGGATAATTAATTCTCCCCCTAATTTAGGGGGGAGCTAGAGGGGGTATTAAGATTTATTAATCACATCAACTTTTTCACTAACTGGGCAAAGATGCAATAAAAATTCATTGATAATCTGTTCGTCTTTTTTATAATCAATTTTTTGCCTTAAAATTTTCTCGGTTAAACCCAAACTTAAATGAAGCATTCCCTGTTTGTGATCTTTCTGTATTTTTTCCGCTTCCATTCTGCCCTGCTGAACCGCTGTCGCTAAAATTCCTTCCTTTTCCTTGTGGGCGCCTTCAATAATCCGAAGCGCTTTTTCTTCTCCGCGTTTTTCATTTTGCTTGAAAAGCTGCTGGGCTTTTTTATGGGCGTTGGTTAGAATTTTGTCCCTTTGAACTTTTATCGTCTGAATCATTTTTTCGGCTTTTTCTGATTTTTTGATTCCTTGCTCAATAATATTTTTTCTGTCTCTTAAAACTTTCAAAAACGGTTTGTAAGCGAATTTTTTCAGCAAAAACAAAATCACCAAAAAATTAATAATTTGGGCTAATAAAAGTTTCCAGTCAATGCCTAAACTTTGTAGAATTTCCATGTTCTTCTATTATATAAATTTAATCAAAATAGCGATAATCAGGACATAAATCGCTACTGCTTCGGCAAAGGCGATTGACAAAATCATTGAGGTTTGAATTTTTGAAGACGCCTCTGGATTTCTGCCGATCGCTTTCATCGCTTCGCTTCCGATTTTGCCGATGGCAAGCGCCGGAAGCGCCACTCCGATAGCAATAGTTGCTCCAGCCGCTAAATTGTTCATCATTTCCGCATCCATAGTTTTATAATTTAAAATTTATTGGTTAATTAATTATTTTCGACTTTTTGTTATATTTTTAAAAATCCGCGTTTTTTTCAATATCCAGATTATCAAACTTAACGTTCCGGAAAAGTGTTTTGTCTAATTGCTTTAAAAGGTTTTGTCGGAACATATTTGAAATTTATTCCAAAAATTTTTAATGCGCTTCGGCGGTGGCGGTTGCCGTGGTGTAGAAAATAATTATCAAGCTTGAAAAAATCAGCGCCTGGATAAAACCGACTAAAATTTCTAAACATAAAAACGGAATCGGAAGAAAAAAAGCAAATAAGAAAGAGGATGCTAACAGCAAAACCTCTCCGGCGAAAAGATTTCCAAAGAGCCGTACGGCGAGAGAGATGACTTTAACAACTTCGCTGAATGCTTCCAAAGCGCCGACAAAACACAAAATAGGATTTTTAAAATTGATATATTTTTTCAAATGCCCCCAAATTCCCAATCTTCGCAAAGCCAGAATATGGATAATCGCCATTGAAGAAATCGCCAGAGCCAAAGTAAAATTCAAGTCAGAGCTTGGCGAACGGAGCAAAGAAAAAATGCCAAGGCCTGGCACGATTTCAATTAGGTTAGCGAACAAGATGAGGATGAATAATGTTGTGGCGATCGGAAATATTTCATTTGTTTTATCTTTATCTCCGGTAATACTGTCAACAAATTTCAAAATGCTTTCCATTGCCCATTCAACAAAATTCTGGAAAAAATCAGGTATTATTTTTCTTTCTTTCATTCCAAAACGAAGCAAAACAAAAATTAGGACTCCAACGAATAAAGTCAAAATAAAAGTATTGGTGATCGGAAAGCCAAGAATATCACAGAATTTATGGCATCCAAATGAAATATGTTCTATGCTCATAGAAAATTATTTTTAATAAAGTTATTCACAATATTTTATATCATATCATTTAAAAAAGAATTCGTCAAGAGCTGTTTTAATATCAATATGTTGATAACTTTGAAACGAAGTTTGACACTTAATTTAATAAGAAATATAATAATAGTATAATAATAGTAGAAAAGAGATTTCATTTTGATATTTGATTTTTTACCCTTGTTAAATAATTTTTGCAAAGCAAAAATTGCTTCGCATTTAACAGGGTGAACTTTTGATTTTTTAATATGCGTGTTGGCATTGACGCTCGGACAATTTTAAATCCGAAAATCGGCGAAGCTGCCGGAATCGGACATTATACTTATCAGTTGATGAGGCATCTTTTAATTACGGATAAAAATTTGGAAAACGGCAAAAATGAATATGTATTTTTCTTTGATAATTGCTTGAGAAAAAAAGACGCAAAAAAATTCCAGAAGAAAAATATTAAAGTCAAGCATTTTCCATTTTCCACTTACAGAAAATTTTTGCCCGGCGTTTATTCGGAAACACTCATTGGCGCCACTTTAGCTCGGGAAAAATTAGACATTCTCCACAGCGCCGGATGCGATATTCCAAGAATTTATCGCGGAAAGTTAATTGTTACCGCGCGGGATATCGCTATTTATAAAATCCCAGAGCTTTTTCCGCGGATGCAAAGGGCAAAAGCGCGAATGGCCGCCCGATCTTTATTTAAAAAAGCCGATCTTATTATTACTACCAGCAAGAATAGCAAAAAAGATTTAGTTGATTTATTCAAACTTGAACCGGAGAAAATTTCCGTTATCTATAATGGAATAGATAAAAGATTTTTTGAAAAAGCGTCTCAGGAAGAAATTCAAAAAGTTAAGAATAAATATAAAATTAGAGGGAAATATCTGCTTTTTTTAAGCACGATTAAGCCGTTGAATAATTTAACCCGTTTGATTACCGCCTTCAGCCAGATAAAAAATAAATTGAATAAATCAAGTAATAAAAATCCAAGAGAAAAATATTCTTTGGTTCTTGCCGGAAAAGACGGATGGCTTGCTAAAGAAATTCATCAGATTGCCAAAAATTTGGGCGTTGAAAAAGATGTTATTTTTATTGGTTATGTTCCGCCAAAAGATCTTAATCCTCTTTTTGGCGGAGCTGAACTTTTTGTTTTTCCTCCTGTCTACGAAGAATTCGGCGCGCCGATTTTGGAAGCGATGGCTTGCGGCGTTCCGGTAATCGCTTCAAATGTTTCTTCAATTCCGGAAATTACCAATGGCGCGGCAAAATTAATTGATCCTTATGATGTTGAAGGAATGGGCAAAACGATTTTAAA
>CBDVEN010000002.1:0-14877 GCA_965373025.1 uncultured bacterium
ATTAAAAATTAAAAATTAAAAATTAAAATATTTTCTCACTGTCATTGCGAGCAAAGCGCGGCCTGCCCGCAGTTGCTACAACGTTACAGGCGAGCAATTCCGTTATTAGATAAAAAGAACGGGATTGTTTCGTCGTTCCTCCTCGCAATGACAACGAACAAGTCATTTTACACTTTGATTTTTCAATTTTCAATTTGTACTACCATGATGACTTTTTCACTCCCGGTATTTCTCCTTTACTCGCCATTTCGCGAAAACAAATTCGGCATAAACCAAAATCGCGGATAAATCCATGTTTTCTGCCGCAACGCCAACATCGCCGTACAATGCGGGTTGAAAATTTAGGTTTTTTATTTGCTCTTGCGATTTGTGATGTTTTTGCCATAAATTTTTTATTCCTTAATTGGAAATCCAAATAAACGTAACAGTTCTTCCCCTTCTTTATCGGTTTTAGCTGTTGTCGTGATAGAAATTTCCAAACCAAAAATATTTTTTACATTTTCCTGATTGATTTCCGGAAAAACAATATGTTCTTTGACACCAATATTAAAATTTCCTTTTCCATCAAATGATTTCTTTTCCAAACCGCGGAAATCCCTTACTCGTGGCAAAACTATACTGACTAAACGGTCAATAAATTCATACATTCTTTGTCCTCGCAAAGTCACCATTACTCCAACAATCATTCCTTCTCTTATTTTAAAAGAAGAAATAGATTTTTTCGCTTTTTGTTTGACTGGTTTTTGCCCGGTGATAAGAGATAAATCATTAACAATTTCTTCAAAAATTTTCGCGTCAGACAATGCTCTGCCAGTGCCAACATTAACAGAAACCTTTTCTATTTTAGGCGCAGCTAAATCATTACGATATCCGAATTTTTTCTTCATCGCTGGAATAACATTTTCTTTATACTTTTTTTGTAATCTAGACATATTGTTATATTGTTTGTCCGCATTTTTTGCAGATTCTAAATTTTCCCGCTTTGGTTAAATTATATCCAACCCGCGACGGCTTTCCGCATTTCGGACAAATAATTTTTACATTAGAAACGTCAATCGGAGAAGGTATCTCAATAATCTGACCTTTTTCTCCGGATTTTTTCGGACGATTATGTTTTTTAATTAAATTTATTCCATCAATAAGAATTTTGCCGGCGTCCAAAAAAACCTTCACTACTTTGCCTTTTTTCCCGCGATCCTTTCCACTAATAACTATTATATTGTCATTTTTTTTAATCTTCATAATGTTTTCACTAATCAATCACGAATTTTATCACGAATTATCACTAATAAATATTCAAGAAAATTAGAGATTTGATTAGAGTTTGATTAGTGATTCGTGAGTTACAATACTTCCGGCGCCAATGAAACTATTTTGTTAAAACCGGCTTCTCGCAATTCCCGCGCAATCGGACCGAAAATTCTGGTTGCCCGCGGCTGTTTGTCTTTATCAACAATCACCCCGGCATTATCATCAAAACGAATATAGCTTCCGTCTTTTCGCCTAAGAGATTTTTTCTGGCGGACAATCACCGCCTTGGCTTTTTCCCCTTTTTTTACTGTTCCGCGGGGATCCGCTTCTTTTATTGAGACAACAATAATATCGCCAATTTTAGCGTATCGTTTTCTTGTGCCTCCAAGGACTTTAATGCATTCAATTATTTTAGCCCCTGAATTATCAGCTACTTTTAATTTACTTCCTTGTTGAATCATAAAATTTAACTTAAAACGCAAAGTTCAAATCTCAAAACCACAACTTAAAATTCAAAACTAATTAAAAATTAACAAGTTTTAAGGTTTTTAGTTTTGGTTTTGAGCTTTGACATTTGAACTTTGAGTTTCTTCAACTATTTTCCACCTTTTATCCTTACTCAACGGCCTGCTTTCAACAATTACAACTTTGTCTCCAATTTTAAATTTATTTTCCGGATTATGCGCTTTATATTTTTTAGTTACTTTAAATCTCTTTTTATATTTTGAATGCACCTTTAATCTTTCCACAGCAACAACAGCCGTTTTATCCATTTTATCTGAAACGACAATTCCTTTTTTCGTTCTGATATTCTTTTTCTGTTTATTATTTTCCATTATTTTAATCTATTATAAGAAATAAAAAGCGAGAAAATGTAATTTTTAGGAGCATCCTGAGGCAAAATTGCTTGGTCTCCTTCTAAAATTTAGAAGGAGAATTTTGCCGAGGGTTGAGCAAGTTTGCCCGCTGGAAGCAAACTTGCGTCTCCTAAAAATTATTTTTCGAGCGATTAATTTTCCAAAAAAATTATTCTTTTCCTTCTTTTAATATCGTTAAAATTTTAGCGATTGTTTTTTTTGTTTTTCTGATTTCCTGATGATTTTTTAAATTTCTGCCAGACAAATCAAAATTCAGCTTGACTTTCTTATCTCTCGCTTCATCAAGCAAATGTTTTAACTCTTTATCAGATTTTTCTCTTAATTCCTTTGTTTTCATATATTTTCTCTTACTTTTTATAAAAAAATATGTTTTCCAAGAAGCCGGAAAGTATAGGCATTTTTTTGCGAAACTTTTATGTCAGTGAAGCAAAAAAAAGTTTATGCTTTTTGGCGATAATGTAAAATACATTTAATTATTTATTTTTCTTTTCCCTCTTCTTTTTTCTCATCCGCAACTTTATTGTCAGCAGGTTTTTCTGCATCTTCAGTTTTTGTTTCTTCCTTTTTTTCTTCTTTAACTTCCTCTTTAAGTTCCTCTTTCTTCACTTCAGATTTTTCATTTTTGTCATTCGCAGCTTTATTATCAGTAGGTTCTTTTACTTCTTCGGTTTTTATTTTTTTTGTTTTGTCTTCAGATTCTTCCTCGCCTTTATCCTCTGTAGCTTTAGCAGAAGAGGATTTATCCGTCATAGCTTTAGCATCGGCGGACTTTTTAGATTTAATTTTAATCTTTCTTTTCGGGCCTTTGATAATTTCTAAAGAAACCAATAAATTATGGACTGTATCCGAACATTGGGCGCCATTAGAAATCCAATGCAAAACCCGCTCTTTGTTTATTGATTTTTCTTTTTTAAGAGGATTATAATAACCTAATTTTTCAATAAATTTTCCTTTTGGAGTTCTCCTTGAATCGCCCACGGCAATTCTAAAAAAAGGTTTATTTTTTTTTCCGACTCTGACAAATCTTATTTTTAACATAAAAAAAAATAATACAATTACAATTTAAAAACTATTATAAACATTGTATTTTAAATATAACTTATTGCCAAAATTTTGTCAAGCGTAATTATCATTTTTCCACTTTCTCGTCTTTTTTAATATCATCTAATTTTACTGAAAGAATTTTTGAAATTCCGTCGCCGCCGGTAGTTATTCCGTAAAGCGTTGACGCTTGGCGCATTGTTTCGCGATTGTGAGTAATAACAATAAACTGGGTTTTTTGGGAAAGTTCCTTTAAAATTTTGGCAAAACGCCGGGTATTGGCTTCATCAAGAGCCGCGTCCACTTCGTCCAACATTGAAAAAGGCGGAGGGTTATGCGAAATAATAGCAAACAAAAGAGCAATTGAAGCTAATGCTCGTTCGCCGCCGGAAAGCATTGTTAAATCCCTGATTTTTTTTCCGGGTGGAACAGCAATAATTTCAACTCCGCTATCTTTTCTTTTTTTCTCCGATTCATCAGAACTTTGTAGGGGCTGATCATTATTAGCCCCTACTTTATTTTGAGAATTTGTTTCATCTGAAGAATCGATTTCTTTTTCCGAATTATTAATAATTTTGCTCAATTGAAGCCGAGCCATGCCGCCGCTAAAAATTATTCTGAAATATTTATTAAATTCCTTATTTATTCCTCGAAACGCCTCTGAAAAAAGCGATTCAATTTTATCTTCCAATTCCGCGACAATTCGCTTTAAAGAATCAGACGCATTTTCCAAATCCTTTGACTGTCCTGATAAAAAATTATAACGCTCCTCGGTTTCTTCATATTCTTGAATAACCATCGGGTCAATTCCGCCAACAGTAAAAAATTCCGCTTTTAATTTTTCAATTTCTTTTTTTAGTTTTTCCGCATTGAATTTGCTATTTTCGTTTTTTTCATAGTGCTCAAGGCAGTTTAAATTTCCTAATTCTCTTTTAATTTCATCTGCTAAATTTTCCTTGTTAGCTTCAATCTTCGCTTTTTCTATTTCAATTGTCCTTAATTCGTCTTTAATTTTTTCTAATTCATTTTGCTTTTGGCGAAATTCGCTTTCAAAATCAAAAAATTTCTCCCGCGTTGCTCTTTCTTTTTCATTGGTTTGAGAAATTTTTGCCTGCAATTTTTTAATTTTGCTTTCTTTATTTTCTAAATCATTTTGTATCTGTCCGATTCTATCTTTCAGCTCTTTTTGCAAATGTTCCGCTTTTGAATTTTCTTGCTTCTTTTTATTTTTTATATTTTGTGATTGCTTAAATTTTGCTTCGTCAGAAATTTCTACATTTTTAACAGGATTTATTTCTTTAACAATTTCTTTCAATCTTTCGCCGATTTTATTAAGAAAACTTTTCGCTCTACTCCAGTTTTTCTCTTCCTCCGCTTTTTTAAAAAGAATTAGAATTTTTTCATAATCACTGTCCAATTTTTCCAACTGTTCTCTACCGAAATTCAAATCAACAGAAACCGGAGTTTGATTAGAAAAATCTTTTTCTTCTTCCGCGAAATTTTCAATTTCTTTTTTTGCTTCTAACCTCCCTTCATTAATAGCTAAATCCTTTTGTAGATTGTTTCGGCGATTAAACAAAATTTCCAGTTCCTGGGAAAATTTTGAATCCATTTGGCGGCTGTCTTTATTTTTTTCTTTTTCTTCTTGAATTTTTTTCTCGGCTTTTTCAACTTCTTCCATCGCTTGAAATATCTGCTTTTTTATTTTGTTTTCTTCTTGAGTTAATTTAGAATATTTTTCAGCCAAATCTTTCCAATAAAATCCATACCACTGATTTTGTTTTATTCTTAATTCTTTTTCAACTTCTTTTTTCCTTTTTGCTTTGTTTGCTTGCCGTTTTAAAGAGCGAAGTCGCGGCGCGACTTCATTCAGTAAATCCGAAATTCTAATCAAGTTTCTTTTTGTCGCTTCCAACTTTTTCAAACCCTGCTCTTTTTTAAATTGATATTGTTTAACCCCGGCAGCTTCTTCTAAAATCGCTTTTCGTTCGCTTGGTGAAGCTGAGAGAATACTGTCAGCCATTCCCTGTCCGATAACGCTGTATCCGCGCCGGCCAATTCCAGCTTGAACGGTTAATTCAACAATATCGGTAAGCCGCGCTTTTTTTTTGTTAATCAAATATTCGCTTTCCCCGTTTCTGGAAAATTTTCTGGAAATAATTATTTCTTTGTAATCCAAAGGAATTCGTCCGCTTTCATTATCTAAAATAACCGAAACAAAAGCTGTTCCGATTCTGGAACGATTTCCCAAGCCAGCAAAAATAACATCTTCTGTTTTTTTAATTCTTAGAAGCTTTGGACTTTGTTCGCCAAGGACCCAGCGGAGAGCGTCAGCTAAATTTGATTTTCCAGATCCGTTTGGCCCGACAATAGCGGTAATATTTTTTTTATTTTGTTCGTTTAAAGAAAAATCAAGCCGTGTCTTTTGAACGAACGACTTGAATCCAACGATTTCCAACCGTTTAAGAAACATAAATTTTGATTTTAATTCTCGTAAATTCTTCCGTTTAAAGTTGTCTGTAATCTTGCTTGGGCTTTTCCAAAATTGCCGTCAGAAATTTCCATAACCATATTAACAGTCACTATTGGCTGAGGTCCGCTTGTTGCATCCCAATTATTTACATAAAAAGTTAAATCACTCACAGTAACATTTGAAGAAGTAATTGCCTGTGAATCTTCTGTTCCTTCTTTTCGCATTAATTGTCCGTCTATTAAACTATAAACTATATCTTCTTCTTTTGAATTTTTAAACACAAGAGTGCTTACTTCTTGACCTTTGGTGCTTTCGTCAATTTCGCTCATCATTCTAATTTCTTTGGAAATCATTTCCATTGTGTAAGAAATATTATCCTGAACTTCCTGAATGGCAAAAGCTTTTTTTTGGACATTCATTATTTTAACAAAAATGCCGGTTGCTGATAATATTAAAATAGAAAAAATCGCTGCCGATACAAGCAATTCAACCAAAGTAAATCCTTTTTCTTTTTTTTTCCAAAAAATTTTCATTGTTTATATTCTATCCTTCAAAATATTCAAACAAAGAAGCAAAAATTAAAAACGGATCATCAAATATATTTTCTGATTTCGGATGTGTCTCTCTCCAATTCGGCATAGGAATTTTCACATCAATATATTTTGTTTTAGTAGTAGAATTTGATAAACTATCTATGACAGTAAGTGTAATTTCTTTTGATCCCTGAGAATTAAATTTAATATTTTGAGGATGTTGTCTATTCTCTTCTCCTGCTGGAACATCTCCGTCTCCAAATGTCCATAACCAGCTCACGATATCTCCGGCTGACAAATTATTAAAGTCAACTTCTTCGTTTCTTAAAGGAAATTCAGGATCCCAATCAAAATCAGCGGTAAGAGCTTGGACAACAGTAAAATTTCTGGCAACAAGACTAGAAGAAGCTCCTTCATTATCAGTAACAATAAGAGTTGCCGTATGATCACCTGCTGCTGGATTGCCTAAAAAGAAATCAGGATTGCCAGAATTCTGGCTTCTTCCTAAAGAAGGAATATTGAAAAAATAATTTGTAATAAAACCATCTGGATCAAAAGAATTTCCGCTTTTTAAAGTAATATTTTCACCAGTATATATATTACAAATAGGAGGATTAGAAGGATCATCCAAGCAATCAATTATAGCCGTAGGCGGAATATTAACTGGTCCAGCTCCGCCGCAAGACGCGTCAGGAACACATTCAATATCTCCTAAAGCGCATACATCTTCAACGCAATTTGTTACATCTCCCACGCATAATTTTCCCTTATGCGTAGTAGCTGGACACCCTCCATATCCGCATCCTTGAAGTTCCCAAGAACAAGAAGGCGGTTCTGGCGGATCTCCCGGTCCTGCACAGCAACCATTACCGCACCATTCTCCATTTGCGTAAAAACAAGTCATATTACTATTTTCATTATTAGAAACATAACCTCCTGTTTCATATATTGAACCAAAGCAAACATCAGGACAGCTTACTGAACAGAACGGGCATCCGGCGCATTCTGCGTTGCCACAAGTATAACCAGTGCATGAAGCCGCGCATCCGCCTGGAGCATAGGCGCAATCCGGACTAGCGCAGCCATGATCACAATGTAACGATTCCATATAAATACATTTGCCGCCACATGCAAGTCCGTTAGTAAATAAGTTGCTATTCTCGCAATAATCAGGACAATCAAATGACCCGTTTGCTACGCATCCAGAAGAACTGCAACCGCATAATCCGCATGATTCTACATTCCAATTGCATCCTTTATCAACTCCGCTTTCCCATATCCCGGGAATATATAAATCATTTCCTTCGCAATGGGTTTCGCAAGATTGACCGTTAGGTTGATGAAGAAGATAATAATTTCCATCACAAGAATTATATTGATAAAGCCCTCCGTCATGAAGAGTAGTCGCTCCTCCCTCAAGAGCGGATTTTGTCGTATAAAAACAATTAGAATTAGCGTTACATCCTACACTGCTAATCTTAGATGACGCGTCAATACATTCTCCTACGCTATAATCAGTGCAATCAGCCGCGCTATCGCATGTTTTGCATCCTGAAGCATTTTCAGTTATATTAGCCGCGCAGGAATTTCCCGAGCAAGAATAATTATGATAATTTGCGCCTACGCAACCGTCTTGCGTGTTGCAATCCGCGCAAGAAGTACATCCGCAGCTTGAATCATCTCCGGAACAATAAGAAGAACAGGAATTACAAGACCATCCGCCAACACATCTATCATTTGGCGTACATTCCTCCCATGTTTCTGTATGGCCAGAAACACATCCATAACTTGTGCATCCATAATCATAATCACATTCACGTCCCCATAAAGCGCAATGATCTACCCAACCACCGGTGCATTCATCAGCATAACCGCCGGTGCATTCTCTCCCCCAAAGTGAACAACATTGCTGCCACCCCCCATTACATTCCATTGTTGATACATTAACTCCTCCTGGACAACAATCGCTCCATCCGCTTTCACATACATCTTCCCATCCCTGGCATACGCCAATTGACCAGTTTTGACACACAGTTTCCCAACCGCTTTCACAAACATCCCTACAATTAGTGACTATGTCTCCATATCCAGTGCAACCCTCTTCGTCACATACATATCTACTATGCTCTGTGCAAGTTTCTCCCCATTCATCACAGCTTTGCGATGTGCATCTCTCGCAATCGCTGCAAGTAACAGCTAGAACAGTTTGAACTCCAATATTTAAGCAGAGAAGAAAAATGATTGGAGTTAAAACGAAAAATAGTTTTTTCATAATAAATTTTTAAAATTACTTAATTATTTTTTAATATTATCTACATTTCTTAATATTATTTCTCTTGTTATATTATCCGCTTGATCTTGATAATCTTTATCATAAAATAAAGTAATGACAAATTTATCAATGCTGAAAGCGTCAAGATAATATTCTTCTTTAATAAATTTAGGATCGTTTTCTTTCAATTTATACATTTTTAACATTTCATATCGCTGAATTATTTTATCCTGAAAAGTTATTGTGTATAATTCCCGCAATTTAGAAGAAAGATGATATGACTCAACAATATTTTTTGGAAAAGCGTAAGTTTTGTCTGGAAATTCAAAAATATTAACAAGAATTCTGTCATCCATAAATTTTTTATCTGTATTCTCTTTATCTTCTTTTTTCCATGAAATAAAAATAGAATTAACCAAACTTTTAACATTGCAATACCCTAAACTCCCATTAGCAAACTCTTTTTCTTTTTGGCATTCTTCTTTATAAACAAAATTTTTCGATCTTTCCCATTCGTTAAGCGAAATTTCCGGAATTATATTAAAAAAAGTTTTTTCTTTTTCTGTTTTTGTCTTTGATTTATTAATAAGATTGCTAATTTCCGCAGAGGTTAATTCTGTTGATTTTATTAATTTTATTGGTTTTTTTAAAAATTGTTTATCAGAAATATTTTTTTCTCCAATTAAATATTCTTTTACCCCTTTGCTTTTATCGCAAGAAACAGACGACTTCCAATTCATCCAAACAGCCAAAGCGGTCGCCGACATAATAAAAATAAAAATTAGAAAAACTGAAATAACAAAAGCGTTGCTTGATTCTTTTATTTTTGACGCAAAAAACGATTTTAAATTTTTAAGTTTTTTCATAATTTTTTTGTTTAATTTTTTGCTTATTACCTATATTTATTACACTAAACTATTTCCAATCATACAACCAGTTCTCAACCTGAATTTCGTAAAATTTATCTCCTTCGTCCCATTTAACTTTGGAAACAACTCTGCGTCGAGCATCAATCCCCGGAAAATCTGAATCTTCATTATCATAAATTTCAATAATCCGATAAAAATTAGTTTGTTGCGCGCCGGCGCCCTGAATGTATCGAGCGTTCGTATCTAAATAAAACCCTACTTGAGATAAACTATTTGAATAATCCGACTCAGATATCGTGTCATCCCAAGTCCATTCACCAGATATAGGATTCCAAACAACAATCCCTATGTCGCAACCGCCAATAACATTAAAAGGAGAATAATCCCAAGGATCATCGTTAGCTAACCAATGATTATCTCTCATTGATCTAATCACTTCTATTCCCTCCTGGGCTAAATTAGCCGCAATTACTCTGTTTAAACTTATTCTTCCAAGTTTCATACTTACGGTGCATAAAGTTAAAACGCCGATCAATCCAACAGAAATTACTGCCGCGGCAATCATCGCTTCAACAATTGTAAAACCGTTGGATCTATTTTTCTTTATTCTTTTTTTCTTTTGAAGTTTCATTGCTAACATAATTCTTATTAAAACATTAAATGATTCAAGATTTACGAATTACGAATTTTTGAATCATAAATCTTTTAAGTTTTGAGTTGTAAGTTATAAATTTTAAGTTTTTAATCTATCTCAATCTGTCCTGAAGTTCTTACAGTTACTGTTTTGCAATATGAAGTTCCGGAAAACCCAAGATAAATTACTTTCAACGCAGTTGTTGAAACTCCGTCAAGATACGTTGTCGGGTCAGGCGGTTCAAAAAAAATATTATTAGCGCCATCAGGCCAATTTATTTCAACGCCGGAAGGCAAATCAATTGTTTTTACATCTTCATCTCCCATTTCATTTCGAGTTTGATTTCCATTTTCATCAGCAAAAAGAATATAAGAATCAGGGTCACTGCCTCTATTAAAATAAATTCCATAACCCTCAGGAATTGCGCCTTCGTGTTCAACACTTGCCATTGCCATATTTTGCGCCCGCCTGATATCTCCGGCCAATTGATGCGCTGTTCTTTGAACCGCTTGCTGTTTTTGCGAACCCTGATGACTAGCAAGCATTACAATAGAAAGAATAGAAACCACCGCGACAACAACTATTGTTTCAACAAGAGTAAATCCTTTTGAATTATTTTTTTTTGTTTTAAAGATAGATAATAACATAAATGTAAAATTAATTTACCATTTAGGATGCACTTCTTTCCAATTAGGCATTACTTTAATTATATCGTCTTCTGTGAGAAAGATTTTAATATTTTCTGACATTGTTTTTTCTTGCCCGACTGAATCTTTTGTTCTGAGAAGAGCTTCTTTATCTCCTTCGCTGACAAATTTCGCTGACGGATTGATTTTATTATTCCATTTATTTTCAAATGGATTTCCATCCGCGAATGTCCAGTTTCTGACATCTATATTAGCGCCTTCGCTCGGTTCGGAGATGTCTTTAAAAAATACTTCCTGATCAACAAGAGCGGCGATTGACGAACAGCTTTCCCAATTAATATTATCTAAAGAGCATTGGAAGCCGATTTCCATATCTTCTTTAATCTTAAAATCTTTAGTCGTTTCATCAGATAAACCATCTTCGTTTTCTATCCTTAGATAAGCGCTGTAATCTCCAATCGGGAGATTTTGGGTGGTATAATCGCATTTATTCTCGCATTCAGTTCTTTGATAAAACGGATTGCCTATTCCGGTAATAATCCAAACACTTTTAAGCTTCTCATCAGAAGTTTCCGCGTCAAATGATTTATTTAATAAAGCGAACGGCTCGTTTTCAAAAGTTGCGCAATTCGGAATGGAACATTCAATCACAGCAGTAGGGCTTTCAACTCCTTCAGGAACATTAAAATTCCAGGTTTTTGTTACTGATTCTATTGGAAGCATGTCATAAGGTTTCCATTGAAGAATCATTCTAGGATCAATTGGATTCCCCAGATAATCAGAAAATTCCCAAAAATAGATACATTTTGATCCTGGATTTGTTCCTATATTAGTTATGATTTGTTGAAAATATGTTTTATCAATAACCGCGGTAATTTCTATGTCTCCTGTTCCGGTTATATCGCATTTATTTCCTTCGCATTCTATTTTGCCAGGAGTGCCGAGAGAACCAAGATGCCAATCTGGATTTTTAATGATTAAAGGAGCGTGATAAGTAGTAAGGAGCCCACCACCAGGGAAAATGAAATCAGCCATCGTGCAACCCTCTTTAGGCAAAGATCTAAAAAGCTCTGAAGTCCTCGGATCCTTAATTGGATATAATAATTCTGTATCTATCCAATAAGGAGGAGGGGTGTCTTCAAATTTTCCAGTGCCGTGCCATTCTCCGTCTTTAAGAAAAGCGAATTCTATTGGATACTCTGGATCAACTATATCTCCATCTTTTAAAATTTTGCCATTTTGTATTAAGCCAATCGCATAATTAACTGTTAAGTAAGCATTTCTGAGACCTGCTTCCTTACCTCCGAGAAATCCAAATTGATATATCGTATATAGCCCTATCGTCTGAGAAAAGAATCCCACTCCTTCCCATTTGGCTTGGATAACTTCTGTATCTTTTTTGTTGTCTTCAATCAATCCAAACATTAAACTAATTCCAACCATTAACAAAACAAAAACAGATAATGGTTTTAATTTCCTTTTTTTAAGAAAATAAAGCGCTGAAATAATAATTAGCATTATAAACAAAACAATATAAATTCCGCTTTTGTTTTTTTCAGAAGTTTCTTCAATATAACCAGGAATTAATTCTGAAATGTCATAAGTTTTGGAAAAACTGTCAATTACTTTTCCGTTTTTATCGGATAATTCTGATTCTAAATTAAAAAGATTTAAATTTTGATTAGCGTTAATATCAGCTGTTTCAATCATCACATCTCCGGTAATATTTCCTTGATATTCTTTAGAAGCGATTATATTCCCTTCTTTATCTTTTAATTCTAAATTTATCTTGCCGTCAAATATAGTAGCGTTAGTGTTATGAAAACAAACAAACGCTTTTGCTTTTTCTCCTTTTTGAATAGGAAATTTGGTTATCCCGGCGTAATTTATTCTGGCTAAAGGAATATCGCTCACGCCAAACCTAATATCAATAATTGATTTGTCGGTTTTGCTTGTGGCGGTAATTTTCAAAAGATAAACAGTTAAATCAATTTCATCTAATAAATATTTTATGGTCCTGTAAGAATTAGCGCCGATAACAATATCTTCTGAATCAGATTTAATTTTATTTTCTTCTGAAAGCGCGTCCCAAGAATATAGATCATAAGTTATCCGAACATCCTTGGAAATATTGTAAGTGTTATTTAAAGGAATGGATATTTCCGCCTTGTCTTTTGAAGTTATTTGCGGAATGTAAGCGCGGAATAAATACGCTTCGTTATTAAATTTAGTATTGTTGCGGTCAAAAATTATTCTCCCTTGATTATTTCCTTTTATTTCAAAAGTGCAAAAACTTGCGTAAACATTGCTGGTGAAACTAAGGCCTGACATATTATATTTTTTGTCAACGGTAAAAAAAGTCGCTAATTTGTAATTTTCCTTAAATGCTGAAGGCGGAATATTCCAACTAAAATTCACATTCTTTTTTTCACTCGGCATTAAATGAATATCTTCCAAAACAAAAAATTCATCAATGACATAATCTCCGTTTTCTTGGGTATTTGCTTTATTTTTTTGGAAAATCCTGACATAAAGCTCGCCGTTGATTATCGGATAAAAATTTGTGTTAGCAATTGTTCCGCTGAATTTAATTTTATCTCCGGGAACATAGGAACTGCGTTCGCTTTGAATATTAACTTTAACGCTTCCAAATTTATAATAGTCGGAAAAAGATTCTCCGTTTTTATTTTCACTTTCATCTCCCATCTCGCCTTGCCATTCATTAACATCTCCTTCTATCATTTCACTTTCTAAATTTTCAACATCATTTACATTTTCTATCTCTTCTCCGTCAGCAATATTATTTTGAATTAAAAAAGAAGCGGAAAAAATCAGCATTAAAGAAAATCCTAAAATTGTTAAGTTTTTTTTGTGCATAGAATTTTAATTAAAATTTAATAAAATAATTTTCTTGCCGCCTTTGACTGTCTTACCACTTCGGATGCACTTCTTTCCAATCTGGAAGAGGCGGACAAGGAACTAAATCTATTTCTTCATAGGCGCCTAAATTATCGTTTGTATCATAAACTTCCAATCTATAATAATAAATTACATCAGATTCAAAATTCATTTTATCTTCATAAGTTGTTGCCAATCCCGTATAAATCGGTTCGCCATAATTCGGCGGATCAATTGTTCTGTAAAGTTTATAATAAGCCACTCCCAAGATTTTATCCCAGCCAAGAACAACAACATCACAGCTACAATCCAAAACAACCAAATTAAGAGAACAAGGAATTGTTTTAGCTAATAAAATATCAGATGGTTTGGACCATCCAGCCCGATTGCGCGCTTTTACAAAATAAGGATAGGTTGTTTCCGGCAAAAGCCCAAAATCAGAAAAATGCGTTCCTGAATATTCATACGGAGTAATATCTGCGTCATTCCTGAAAATTTTATATTCATCTACTTCTTCGCAAATCGGATTTGGGTTCCATGAAAGATTGATTGTTTTGCAGAACGGCGAATTATAACTAAGTCCGGTCGGCGGAGAAGGAACTGTAAAAATTTCTTCTTTGGCAATAATTTGATAATGGTTTGTTTCCATTCCCCAGTGATAACCGTCAAAATAAACCATTGCGTAAATTTTTCCATAAAAACCAAATGGAAAAGTAAATGTTTCTTCGTATTCAACCAAACCAAAAACAGCTTCTCCAGGATGAAAAATTTGGCCTAATTCAATAGTATTCCCGGCAGTTAAAATTGATTCTCTAATATTTTTTGATCCCTCGCTTTCCACGCACTCATTCCTGATAATTGGTTCATCTGGCGCTGGTTCAGTAGTAATATAAAATCTAATTGTGTTATTCAAAAGAGCGTCCATGCAAGCCGGCACATAAACCTCGCCTGAAAAAGTTATTTCATCTCCTGGAGCAAAAGCTTGTTCTTTTATCGGATTATTCCAGGTAATTCCAATATAGCTTGGATTGCACGCTTGCGAATATACTTCTTTGGCGGCTTGAGAAGAATTAATATTAGTAAAAAATGTTCCAAAAGTTATAAAAGCAAAAAACAAAATCCAAAGAGGTTTATTCTGATTTCGTTTTTTATAAATAAAAAATGAAATTAAACCAAGAATTAATATCAGCAAAAAATAAAAAGGCAAATTCGATTTTTTCTTTTGAACGGAAAAATCTGGAACAGAATTAACGTTTGTTTCATAATTATCCAGAATAGTATCACCTTTAATAATCGCCGCTTCCACTCTTAGTTGATCAGTGTCTTTTTTAATTGGAATTTGAAAAACAACAGAATCGTTTTTATCTATATTTAAATTTTT
>CBDVEN010000003.1:0-12515 GCA_965373025.1 uncultured bacterium
GAGAAGATTCATTCTGTCTAAAATATATTCCCAGCGAGCTTTAAGTTTTTCCGGATGCGAACCGTAAGGAGAATAATAAGTTGTTGCTTTCGGCAATGAAGCAAGCAAGGCCGATTCAGTTAAATCCAAATTTTTGGCGCTTTTCCCAAAAAATGTCTGAGCAGCCGCTTCAATTCCGTAAGCATTGGAACCGTAAGAAACTTGATTAAGATACATTGTCAGAATTTCGTCTTTGGAAAATTTGCGCTCAATTTCCAAAGCTAAAATAACTTCTTTTATCTTTCTGGTATAAGTTCTTTCCGGAGTTAAGATAGAATTTTTTATAAATTGCTGGGTAATTGTTGAACCGCCCTGCTGGATATTTTTTCCCTGAAAATTTACTAAAACAGCCCGCAAAATGCCTTTTAAGTCAATGCCGTGATGCTGATAAAATTCATCATCCTCGGCGGAAATAGTCGCCTGTTTGATAAACTCGGGAATTTCTTCAGAACTGATTAAAGTTCTTTTTTCCTCGCCGTGAATTTCATAAAGAACTGTCTCTCCAGTTCTGTCGTAAATTTTTGTTGATTCGGTAATTCTTCGTGAATTAATTTTTTCCGGATCTGGAAGATCTTTGGCGAAATAAGCGAAAACAATCAATCCGCCAAAAAAACAAAGAAGTATTAAAGTAAATCCAGAAAGCAAAACGAATTTCAAAAACCGCCTTTTGTTAAATTTAAAAAAAGGTTTCCGTCTTCTTTTTATTTTTCCGTTTATTCTATTTTGCGCAATCCGATATTTTTTTCTAATAGCCACGATAGTAAATTAAAAATTGATTTACAAAGCCAAATAATTTATATCTAACATTATATTTATAATATCAAAAAATAGCAAAAAGTCAAATTGGCACTTGACAAATTTTCAATAATATGTTAAGGTGGTATATTAACCTAAAAACAAAGAAACATCTATCAAACTGTAGACAGATGCCAATGTATTTTCATCTTTATTATAAGAAATGCAGCGGAATATAGAGCGAGGGAGCCGTCTTAGCTTCGGGTAATTCGGTTGGTTCTTTCAGGGACTTTGACTAAATTATGCCTCAGACGACTCCCTTTGTCTGCAGTTTAATGGATGTTTCTTATTTAAAATTGTTCTTTCAAAAATTTTCAGACGATTGAATTTGTTTGGTTTTAAAAAAACAATAAAAAATATTTTTACCTGTCATTCCCGCGTAGGCGGGAATCTACGCTTATAGTAATACTTATTTGTAATAGTGGATTCCCGCTCTCGCGGGAATGACAAAAGGGTAAATACGTAATTTCTAAAAATAAACAAATTCAACTGTCTGAAATTTAGATAGGAGAAAAATAAAAAACGGGAGGATTAAAAAAATGAATGGAAAAGAAGGAAAATTTTTTTGTACTGACTGCGGAAAAAGAACAGAAGGAATTTCATTTGGAGATCCAGATATAAACGTTTGTTCTGATTGTTACAGCGACAAAATAACTCCAGTATCTTCGATTAAATGGTGCAAGATTTGCGGAGATTTCCCTACGGTTAAACCATTTGATGTCTGTTGGATCTGTAAAACAAAGATAGTAAATGAATGTCTGGAAAAACTTCGAGGATATCTCTACGGATTCAGCGATAGAGAAATTTGTTCGGAGCATATGGGAGAAAAAACGCCGTGCATATTCTGCGCGCTCAGAGAAGAACTTATAAAACGAGGGTTTTCAAAAAAGGCAGCGCAAATGTTAGCCAACGATGAATATTGGATAGAAGATGACAAGAAATTTATGGATAGAGAAATAGAAAGGATTCGTAATGAAATAGATGCTCAGCCGAGAAACCTTAGGAGGAAACAAAAACAGAAATGAAATCATTTGGAAGAATAAGAAAATTGTTTCAGTTAGAAGAATTGGAACAATCTCTTAAGAAAAAGGAGGAGGAGCTAAGTGAAAGAGAAGAAGAACTAAAGAAGAGCGGCGATATGCTTAATGCGCGAGAAGAAAAATTGAACAAGAGAAAATCAGTACTTGATTCAAGAGAATCAGCGCTTAAGTCAAAAGAAGAAAAACTTGATTTCAGAGAGAAAGCTTTAAATAAAAAGCAACAAGAACTTATAAGCGAACGGAGAGAATTAGAAATGGAAAAAACGCAAAATACTTCACAAAAAAAGATAAAAACCAAGAAATCTAAAACTCCAAGAGGAAGAGATAAAAAATAAATGGCATCAATTCAATCATAATTGCTCTGCCTTCTTTTTTTAATTCAAAAATCCCCCTTAATCCCCCTTTAAAAAGGGGGAAAATTAACTTTTGACTTTATGACTTTATAAACTTTCAACTTATTTCGCCACTCTTTCCACTTCTTCTAAAGAAGTAATTCCTTCCAAAACTTTCAAAATTCCGTCCTGAAGCATGGTCAGCATCCCCTGCTTTTGGGCGGCTTTTTTAATTTCAGCTTGCGAAGCGTTTTTTGAAATCAAATTAGAAATTGTTTCATCAATTCTTAAAATTTCAAAAACGCCAATCTGTTCCTGATATCCGATTCGATGACATTTTTCGCATCCTTTCGCTCGATACAAATATTTTACTTTCGGAATTCTAATTTTTGTTTCTTTTGAAACAGTTTTTAAAACATCATTTATTTTTTTAAAAGTTGTTTTATCCGGCTGATATTTTTCCCGGCAATACGGGCAAAGTTTTCTGACTAATCTTTGGGCAATAATTAAATTTGCTGAAGAAGCAATATCACTCGGTTCAACATTCATATTTTTTAAACGGGTAATCGCGCCAACCGCGTCATTAGTATGAAGAGTGGAAACTACCAAGTGTCCTGTTAAAGAGGATTCAACGGCGATTTTTGCCGTTTCTTTATCCCTTATTTCGCCAAGCATAATAATATTCGGATTCTGGCGAAGAAGAACCGGCAAAGCGTTGGCAAAAGTATAATTTTTCTTTCGATCAACCTGCGTCTGCAAAACTCCTTTCAAGCGATATTCAATCGGATCCTCAACAGTAATAATTTTTGTTTCCGGTTTGTTCAGCTGATTCAGAAA
The DNA here is from genome assembly GCA_965373025.1 of uncultured bacterium. Taxonomy (GTDB): domain Bacteria; phylum Patescibacteriota; class Minisyncoccia; order JAHIHE01; family DAOWLE01; genus DAOWLE01. Next base: position 3,044 of record CBDVEN010000003.1, read on the forward strand.
AGCGTACAAAGTTGTTGTTTTTCCTGAACCGGTCGGACCGGTAACTAAAACAATTCCGTTTGGTTTGGAAATTTCCTGATTAACTATTTTTAAAATTTCCTTTCTAACACCCAGCTCTTCCACTTTTAATGATTTAATCGCGAGAGATAAAATTCTAATTACAACTGTTTCGCCATAACCGCCTTTGATAATTGAAACTCGCGCGTCCATTGATTTTTCGTTTTCATAAATTGTAAAGCGCCCTTCCTGAACAGTTTCCAAATCGGTTGATCTGGCTCCGGTAGAAATCTTTATCTGGCTTAAAAGAGGAGGATAGCTTTCTGAATCAAGCGCGGCGAAACTATGCAACATTCCGTCAATTCTATATCTTACTTTTATTTTTTTTGCCTCTGGTTCAAGATGAATATCGCTTGCTTTGGCAATTAAAGCGCCAATAATAATTGATTCCATTATTTCATTGGTTGAAATTTCCTTTAAATGTTTCTCAAATTTTTCAGGTTCCTGAATTAATTTTTTAATCTTATTTTTATTTTTCGCCTCAATTTTTATTCCTCGCGCCAAACTTTTAGCCATTATTTTTTCGTAGACATTTAAAATATAATCGCCGCTTCCAGTCACTCTATAAACCTCTTCCAAAGTGGTAAATCCTTCAAGCGCTTTTAGAATTCCGTCTTGCAGCATTGTCAGCATTCCTTGCTCCAAAGCAGCCGCTAAAATTTCCGAAGTGGTTGCTCGCCCTTCAACAAGTTTTTCTATTTCAGCGTCAACTTCTAAAATTTCAAAAATTCCAATTCTTCCTTTATATCCCAAATTATTACATTTTGGACAGCCCTTTGCCCGATAAAGATTTTTGATTGTTTGAGGAATTTTAATTTTTGCCTTTGGCGAAATAATCGCCAAGACCTTTTTAATATTTTCCATCGTTTCTGGAGCAATCCCATATTTTTCCCGGCAATAAGGGCAAAGTTGTCTGACTAATCTTTGGGCAATAATAATATTTGTTGCCGGTCCGATTAAAGACGGTTTTATTCCCAAGTCAATCATTCGCGGAATAGCGCCAGCTGCCGAGTTAGTATGCAAAGTGGAAAAAACCAAATGTCCGGTCAGGGCGGCGTTAATCGCCGTGCTTAATGTTTCAGAATCCCGAATCTCTCCGACCATAATTATGTCCGGATCCTGCCGCAAAACATTTTTCAAAACCGCGGCAAAATTAAGCCCTTTGTCTTTTTTAACTTGCGTCTGGGAAATTCCTTCAAGATAATATTCAATCGGATCTTCAATGGTAATTATTTTAATGCCTGGCTTATTAATTTTGATAAGAAAAGAAGCGAGCGTAGTTGTTTTTCCAGAGCCGGTCGGACCGGTATTTAAAATCATTCCATTGGGTTTTAAAATTTCTTTTTTAATAATATCAAACGATCGCCCGACTAACCCCAAAGATTTTAAATCCAAGGGAACGGCGCTTCTGTCCAAAAGCCGCAAAACAATGCTTTCGCCAAATTGCCCGGGAAGAGTTGAGACCCTGATACTGATTTCTTTTGTTCCCATTTCAATTTCAAAATGGCCGTTCTGCGGAATATTATTCACATTTATTTTTAAAGACGAAGTAATTTTAATCCGGGAAACAATAAATTTATGGATTTTTTTCGGCAGGAAAGCAACATCCTGAAGCACCCCGTCAATTCTGTATCTTAATCTTATTTGATTTTCCTCGGCTTCCAAATGAATATCGCTTGCTTTCACTTTCAATCCGCCGGCTATAATTGTGCTAATTACTTCAGTCGTCGGCAACTCGGTAATTCTTTGTTTTAAATCAACTATCGTTTTAATCCCTTTTTCAAATTCAGTTAATTGCTCTTCAGTAAGTTCAATTCTTTCTTTTTGGAATTCTTCAGTTAAAATTAATGATTTATAAAATTCCCAAGCCCGCTTCAAGCCGCTTTTTGAAACAATAAAAAGCTGGCACTGATAGCCCTGATCTTTTTCTAATTCTTCTAAAACCTTTTTGGTTTTTGGATTAGTCGGATCAAGAATACCAACTTTTAATTTTTTTCCTTTTTTATAAATAACAGCCAGTTCAGCTGAACGCGACTTTTCTTCCGAAAGCGTGGCAACAACTTCTGCCTCCAAAGGAAAAATATTTAAATCCAAATAAGAAAGATTATTTCTCGCTGCCAATTCAGCCGCTTCCATTTCCTCGGAATGCCTGCGGAGTTTTCCAAAAACAGCTTTTCTTGTCTTTTCTCTGTCAGCCCGAACAATTTTTTTTTGTTTTAATAAATTATCCATAATTTATTTTTGTCATTCTGAACTTGTTTCAGAATCTATTAATAGTAATTAATAAATAGTTTTTTAGATCCTGAAATAAATTCAGGATGACAGATTGTTTAAAAATTAAAGAATTAGAAATTCATTAAAAATTAAAAATTAAAAATTTTTAAATTCACCCCATTAATCCCACCACCAATCCAATTGTCGCCAAAACGAATGAAATAATCCAGAATCGCATAGTCACTTTTGTTTCTGGCCAGCCTTTGGCTTCAAAATGATGATGAATCGGGGTGGAAAGAAATATTTTTTTGTGCCGGAATTTTTTGGAAGCCATTTGGACAATTACCGAAGATGATTCAAGGACTAAAATAAAACCGACGATCGGCAAAACAAGAATTGAATTAGTCAGCATCGCCACCACTCCTAAAGTTGTCCCCATCGCCATCGCTCCGGTATCGCCCATAAAAAATCTTGCCGGATAAATATTAAACCACAAAAATGCAAGAAGCGCTCCGGAAATCGCCGCGCAGAACATCGCTAATTCAACTTTTCCTTGAAAAAAAGCGATCGTTCCAAAAGCGGCGAAACAGCTCAACAAAATTCCGCCAGCCAGTCCGTCTAAGCCGTCGGTTTCGTTAACCGAGAAAGCGGTAGCGATAATAATAAAAATAAAAAGAGGAACATACCAAATGCCCAAGCTAAAATCTCCGACGCCGGCAATATGGATTAAATCCCATTCAAGCTTGCAAAAAAACCACCAGGCGCCGCCGATGGCGACTGCGGAATAAAAAAGAAGCCGATGGCGAACACGCATTCCTCCGCCTTTGGGTCCGATTTTTTTTATATTCATTAAATCGTCAACCGCGCCGATCAAACCGCTGATAACTAAAGCGCCGATCGGCAGCCATGTCTGGGAACGGGAAAGAAAATTTAATTTGCTGATGAAAGAATCAATATTTAAAAAACCGGCAAGCCAGAAAAATCCGGCCAAGCCAAGAACAGTAACCCAAATCAAAAGCCCGCCCATAGTCGGCGTGCCCGCTTTATTTTTATGCAGAGACATATAAACCGGTGTGTTGGCGTCTTCCCTGATTTGTTTTCCTAATTTGTATTTGTACAAAACGCGGGTGAGAATCGGCGTCCAGGCCATTGCCACGACAAAAGCAACCGCAGAAATAGCAAAAACCCGCATAATATTTGTGGTGATGATTGGATCTTGAAACATAGAATATAATTACTTTTACACTACTTATAGTTTACCACTTTTTAAAATTTTAAGCAAAAAACCTCCATTTTCATTAGCAATTTTTTTATTTTTTATTAAAATGCAATAGAGGTTCAAAATTTTGAACCCCTACTGCTTAAATTTATTCTGCGCATAGCCGCTAAAACCATTCAGGCAAAGATTGTCCTTTCCAGTCTTCATAAAGATAACTGCCATAGCCTCTGTCTAAAATTAGCACTCTTTTCTTTTTTCCTTTAACTGCCCTTGCCAATTTCAAAGTTTTTTTAGCTTGGATAGAGCATCTGAATTTTCTGGCATAAGTTCTAGCCATGCCTGCCATTAATTTTCTTGAGTCAGGCCTGGTTAAAACCCTGGCTAAAACATTAATCAAACTGCCGTAAGTTTCCACTGTGGGCAAAGCTGAAAGTTTCATTGTTTCTCCAATTCCTTCCATATTTTTGCCAATGCCGCAAACGCCAGCTCCCTGTAAAACAGAAAGGCGGCCAGATTGAGTGCAGGCGTTAGGCCAAAAAATAATCGCGTCAAAAGCCTTTAAATAAAGAGATAAATCTTTTTCTGGTATATATAAATTAATAAAGAACTTTTTTTTGCCATCGTGAAAATCTTTTAACTTTTTAACATAATTGACTTGTTCATTATTGCTTGAATCTCGAACTGTGCCAATGTACATTGAGATTATCTTTTGATTGATTTTTTTCTCCAGTTCTTCCTGAACTAAATAAATAATTTCACTTCCTTTAGTAGGAGTAATAAAACCAATATCACCAATTAATTTGACATTCTTTTTTGAAATGATTTTTTCCAAATTCTCCAACTGTTTTTTTAATTTAGGGTTTATCCTTTTTGAAGAAAGAAGATTCTTAATTAATGTTTCCTTAGCATTTTTTACAGTGACTGGCGAATAAGATTTACAATGATGCCTTAAAACAACTATCTTATCTTTGAAATTAGGAAAGGCGCCGCAAACAGCCAAATAAGCTCCATCTGAGAAAACAGTGATCGCGTTAACAAGAGGCAAGATATTTTCTAAAAGTTTGTACTCAATCTCTTCAAGACCGTAAGCATTCTCATTGGATTTAAAATTAATATTATGAAAGGTAATAATTTTTTTCCCTTTAATTTCATAGACGAATTTGATGAACTCGGGAATGTTTTCTTTCGCCCAAATGCCAAAGCTATGTTGGATCCAAACTACCGAGCCGTCAACCAGTCGATTTACTTTTTTTATGGCTTTTTTGGGTTCTGTCTTGGGTAAAATATAATGGGTGTTAGGCTCTTTTTCTTTTTCTGGTAATATCTTAAAATTTTTCGCTTTTCTCAATTTAAAAGAAATAACCTGCCAAGTATCTTCTGGCAAGCGTTCAATAATGTTTTTTAGATAACTGGCTATTCCGCACATTATCGGCGGATAGGTGGAAATAAAAGTTATCTTTATTTTATTACTTTTTGTCATTGTATTTATAAAAAAGATAAAAAGATTACAGCGCGTTACAGATAAGTGAATAAGTTTTTTTATTTATAAATTTATTCCCAGGAATAATTTTCAAAAATCCAGCTGGTTAATTTTTCTGTTTCGGCAAATCTGTCATCAGCGTTCAGAATAACACTGATGATTTGGTGGTTGCCAGTCGGATTGCCGATGACTAAAATTAACGATTCGCCGCTTTGTTCCGTATAACCGGTTTTCCCTCCAGTAATGTTGGGAAGTTTTCCCAAAAGCTCGTTGGTATTTTCCAAATGATGGACAAATTTCTTGTCAACAGACCTGACGCTGATTTTTTGCGTTCTTAATATCTCCCAAATCAACGGCTCGTCAAGAGCGTAATCAACCATCTTGGCTAAATCATAGACAGTAGAATAATTTCCTTTTTCATTTTTCTCCAGTTCATTAAAAATTGGATTTTTAATATAATCATTATCATTTGAATTGCCAGAAATATTTTCAGCGGGATCTAATCCGTTAGGATTAATAAAATGCGTATTTTTTAATCCAAAAGAAATTGCCTTTTGATTCATTAATTTAACAAAATTAGGAATGTATTCAGCTAAAGCGACAGCTGCGTCATTACCTGAATGCGCCAGCAGAATATAGAGAAGATTTTCAACGGTAATTTTTTCTCCGGGAAATAGATTTCCTTTTTTGCCTTCAACTTCAGCCGCTTTTGCGCTTATTGTGACAATATTGTCCAAATTTGTTTTGTCTAAAATCACCAAAGCCGCCATTAATTTAGTCAAGCTGGCAATCGGCAGTTTTTCGTTAATATTTTTTTGATAAAGTATCTTATTAGTAGCGACATCTGAAACAATCGCCGCTTTCGCGTTCACTTTAATTTCAGAAATTTCTGAATTTTTAACCGGCGCGGAATCTTTTTCTTCGGGCAGAAAAAGATAATTTTCCAATTCGTTTTGGGAAGAAACTCCCAGAATTTTATTTTCAAAATTTTCAGAATAATTATCAAACGCTTGGACAGCAATAAGATTTTCTTGTTGTGAATAAATATTCCTGTTAATTTCTTTAATTATTTCAAAATTAAAAAATCCAATAATAAAACAGGAGAATAAAATAAGGATAATGATAATAGGAATGGATTTTTTTGTTGGCATATTATTAACTATCAAAATAAACAATGAACAGAGAACAATGAACAAGTTTTTGTTCATTGTTTATTGTTCATTGAAAGTGGGGATGGAGGGAGTCGAACCCTCATGCTTAAAAAAACAGTGGTTTTTGAGACCACCCTGTATACCAATTCCAGCACATCCCCAAAAAAGTTGAAAGTTGAAAGTTCATAAAGTCGAAAGTTCAAATTTTGGTTTTTATATTTTAAAAGTTTTTCTTTCTCTAAATTCTTCCTGCTTGCCTTTATTCCATTGTTGAATTGGCCGCAGATAACCGACCACGCGTGAATAAACTTCGCACGGTTGTTTGATTAAGCATTTCGGACAATAAAAATGCTCGCCTTGTAAATATCCATGAAAAGGGCAAATGCTGAAAGTCGGAGTAAAAGTAAAATAAGGAAGCGAAAAATTTTCAAAAACTTTTTTAATAAATTCCTTAACAATCTTTACATCATTTATTTTCTCGCCTAAGAAACCGTGGAAAACCGTTCCGCCGGTATATTTTGTCTGAAGATTATCTTGCAGGCGAAGCGCTTCAAAAAGATCATCAGTATACCCGACTGGCAATTGGGTTGAATTTGTGTAATAAACTTCGTCCTCGCCGGCGGTAATAATATCCGGATATTTTTCTTTATCCATTTTTGCCAAACGGTAAGAAGTTCCTTCGGCCGGCGTTGCTTCAAGATTATAAAAATTCCCTGTTTTATTTTGGTAATCAATCATTCTGTCCCTCATAAAATCTAAAACCTGGCAAGAAAATTCAATCGCTTCTTTCTGCCCGATATCTTTTTTCATAAAATTAAGCGTCGCTTCATTCATTCCAATTAATCCGATTGTTGAAAAATGGTTAGCCCAATATTGCTTATGGGCTTTTTTAATTCCGTCCAAATAATACCGCGAGTAAGGATAAAGCCCTTTTTCGGTAAATTTTTCCAGAACTTTTCTTTTAATTTCCAAACTTTCTTTTGCTAAATCCATTAATTGAGCCGTTCGTTCCAAAAATTCCTCTTTTGTTTTTGAAAGATATCCTATCCGCGGCATATTAATTGTTACTACGCCGATTGAGCCGGTCAGCGGATAAGATCCAAACAATCCCCCGCCCCGTTTATGCAATTGGCGGTTGTCCAAACGCAATCGGCAGCACATACTTCGCGCGTCTTCCGGATCCATATCAGAGGAAATATAATTTGAAAAATAAGGTATGCCGTATTTGGCGGTCATTTCAAAAATTCCCTTCAAGCTCGGGCTGTCCCAGTCAAAGTCATCAGTGATATTATAAGTGGGAATCGGAAAAGTAAAAACTCTTCCCTTCCCGTCTCCTTCGGTCATTACTTCGCTAAAAGCGCGATTAATAATATCAACTTCTTCTTGAAATTCACTGTAGGTTTCTTTCTGCGGTTTCCCTCCGATAACAATCGGCTGTTTGGCAAGAGTTGATGGAACTTTGACATCAAAAGTCAAATTTTCAAAAGGCGTTTGAAAACCCACCCTTGTCGGCACATTGCAGTTGAAAAGAAATTCCTGCATCGCCTGCTTGACTTGTGAATAAGTTAAACGGTCATAACGGATAAAAGGAGCCAGCAAAGTATCAAAAGAACTTAACGCCTGAGCTCCGGCTGTTTCTCCCTGTAAAGTATAAAAGAAATTTACAACCTGCCCCAAAGCGGAACGAAAATGTTTGGCTGGCTTTGATTCAACTTTTCCGGCAACGCCGCCAAATCCTTTTATCAAAAGATCGTAAAGATCCCAGCCAACGCAATAAGCGGCCAAAGTATTTAAATCGTGAATATGGAAATCTCCTTCTTCTGCCGCTTTTCTTATTTTCGGCGGATAAATTTTATTAAGCCAATACTTTTTCGTCACAAAAGATGAAATGTAATTATTCAGGCCCTGCAGAGAATAAGACATATTGCTGTTTTCGTGAACTTCCCAGTCAACCTCGTCAAGATATTTGTCAACCATATCAACGGTCTCGTCAACTTTTTTTTCTATTTCCCTGATTTTCTGGTGCTGGTCCCGATAAAGAATATACGCTTTGGCAGCTTTTTCAAAATCTTTTTCCATTAAAACTTTTTCAACCGTGTCCTGAATTTTTTCAACTGTGGGAACCTGCGGCGGCGGACAATGTCTGTTTAAAATACCAACAACTTTATCAGAAAGTTTCCAGACGATCTTGCCGTCTTTTGTATCAGTCGCTAAAAACGCTTTTTCAATCGCCTTGGCGATTTTTTCCTGTTCAAAAGCGACAACCATTCCGCTTCTCTTTTTTATTTTTGTAATTTTATTTTTATGAAACATAAAATCAAATTAGTTCTTTAAAAAAAAAGTTTAGGTTTTAGATTTTAACCTGTTTTTATCATACCACAAAACCCAGATTAAAGTCAAAGCAAATACGGCGATGGAAATCCACTGGGATATTGTTAAATTATAAAAGCGCGGATCGCAGACATCTAAATCCTGACAGCGGAAAAAATCCAGAAAAAAGCGGGTAGCGCTGTAATAAAGCAAAAATAGAGAGAAAAGAATTCCGCGGCGGGTGATTTTTTTCCTTAAAAACCAAAGAATAAGAAACAAAATTAAGCCGTTCAGAGAAAGATAAATAGACACCGGATGCCTCAAACTTTTATCAAGATATTCCATTGCCCAGGGAAGATTTGCCAAACTGCCGATGTGATCATTAATTAAAACGCAGCCGATTCTCCCGATAAAAATTCCCAAAGGAACTGCCAAAACGACAACATCGGCTACTTGCAGAAAAGAAAGTTTTGATTTTTTAATATAAAAATAACCGAATAAAAAAGCGAAAAAAACTCCGCCGTATAAAACCTGGCCTCCTTTCCAAAAATAGAAAATATCCGAGAGATGATTTAAAAAGTGATCCCAGAAAAGCGCGATGTAAAAAACTCTGGCGCCCAAAAAAGCGCTGATGACAATAATGATTGACAAACTGATCATTTTATCGCGGTCAATATTTTTTCTTTTCGCTTCTTTTAAAGCGACAAAAAGGCAGGCGACAAAAGCTAACGAAGCTAAAATCCCCCAGACATAAAAAGTCATCGGACCAAGGACAATTTTTTCATAAGAAAAATAAGGAAGCATATTTTTAGTTTACTCCAAAAATAATCTTTTGCCAAATTTTCCGCCATTAAAAAAAAATAGCCGGCTTGGCTAATTTTTTTAAAATTTTATATTCCTATGTCCGCGTATATGCTTAAAAATTTAGGAATAATAAGCAGCAGTCCGATAAGCGGAAAGATAATCATGGCAACGGTAATAATCAGCGCGTAAAGAAAATATTTTCTTGTCGCTTCAACTGACTTATAAATTTCATCAAGC
>CBDVEN010000004.1:0-12030 GCA_965373025.1 uncultured bacterium
ATTTTTCGTTTTTTAAAATAGAAGAATGGTTTGTTGTGTTATTTTGAGCGGTTTTTTTGTCATTCTGAACTTGTTTCAGAATCTGATTATCTGGTTGTTCTCTAAAATTAGCAGATCCCGAAACAAGTTTGGGATGACAGTTTTTGACTTCGGAATGGTAATTATCTAACGGTTTTGAGTTTTGAATTGTAGTTTTGAGTTTTAAGTTTTGAGTTTTGAGTTTGAGCGAAGCGATTGTGTCTCCAACCCGGCATTTTTCAATTTCTTTTATTCCAGTTGCTACCCAGCCGATTTCGCCGGCAAAAAGTTTATCTTTTGGTTTCATTTCCGGAACAAAAACTCCCAAGTCCAAAACTTCGCCTTGCTCTCCAGTCGCCATCAGTAAAATTTTATCTCCTTTTTTCAAAGATCCGTCAACGATTCTGGCGTAAGCGATCACTCCTTTATAAGGATCAAAAAAGGAATCAAATATTAAAGCCCGCAGAGGTTTTTGCGAATTGTCTTTAGGCTTGCCCGCCCAAATTTTGTTACTATTCAAATTCTTTAAAGTTTTAAAATTTTTAGAATCAGATTTTGTTTCCAAAACTTGGGCGGGCGAAGGAACATCTTTTATAATCCGCTCTATAATTTTTTCTACGCCTTGTCCTGTTTTGGCGGAAATTTTTTCCACTTGCTCAATATCTTCAGCCAAAAGATTGGCGGTATCTTTAACTATTTCGTCAATTCTGGCGTTAGGCAGATCAATTTTATTAACCACTGGAATGATTTTTAAATTTTCGTTTAAAGCCATATCAAGATTAAAAATCGTCTGGGCCTGAATTCCCTGAGTTGCGTCAACCAAAAGAATCGCTCCTTCAACTGCGGACAAACTCCGGGAAACTTCATAAGTAAAATCAACATGGCCGGGAGTGTCAATCAAGTTTAAAATAAATTTATTATATTCCATCCGCACAGGCTGCAATTTTATTGTAATCCCTTTTTCTCTTTCTAAATCCATGCTGTCAAGCATCTGCGCTTTCATTTTGTTTTTTTCAACCGTCTTGGTAATTTCCAAAAACCGATCAGCTAAAGTTGATTTTCCGTGGTCAATATGGGAAATAATGGCAAAATTTCTGATGTTTTTTTGAGTTTGCATAATATCCTTTTATCTTTATTTTACCTTAAAATAAGAGTTTATGTCAATTTTAATTTTCAAATTTTCATTTACAAATTTTCAGAATTTGGTATTATAAAATAAAAGGTTGACATTATGCGTTCACTTCGCATAAAAACGAGTTATGTGAAATAAATTATTTTTTTCAATCAACTATGAGCATACAAATTTTAATTATTCTATCCTTCTTTTTATTATTAGGATTAGCCACTCTAAATGTAAGAAGGGTAATCAATACAGAACGAGAATCAAGAGCATTAATGTATAATAGTGATGTTGTGCAATTTATTTTGAGTTCTTCCATGATACTTCTCGTAATATTATCTATATATGTTTTATTTTTCTTTAGCTGGGAATTATTTGTAACAATGACTATTATTGGTTTAATCATGAAAAATAGAATTATCGTACCACTTACTGAAGATGTTTTAGGAGTTATACTTGATAAAGTTGTTAGAAAAATTGATAATAAAAAGAAAAAATAATTTACATCACATAACAGCGTATATCTGGTTACGGCTTTTATACAAAATCTTTTACTCAAATTTTGCTCCGCTACACTCCGCAAAACATCAGATACATGTAAACGTTAAATAAAATTTAAAAAATATTTTTCTTGGAGGTAAAAAAGGGATAGGCTTTTTCAAAACGGAATAAATTTTATTTTTTTTATTATAGATGGGAATAATATTGTGTTTTCTCCACTTCGTTCCGAAAACAATTTATTTATATACTTTAATTTTAATCTATAACATTATGATAGGAAAAATTTGTGAGAATAAATCAATAGTTATTTTAGCTTTATGGTTGATTTCAATTATAACAAGCGGGTTACTTCTCAAAGGAACAGAACACGCCCAATCTGTTATTTTAATACAGATAATCTGTATGATTCTATCTGTTTATTATTTAAACAAGAAAAGTGATTAATATGAAATACAAACACACACAAATTGGATATTTACTAATTATCGCATTAATTATTCCATTATTGATATTATTTTTTGCTATGACCATTACTGAATTTACCCAAATTCTGCCGATTGTACTTATCACTTTGTTAACAGCTTTAATATTATTCTACTCATTGACAGTAGAAATAGACAAAACAAGACTTATTATTAAATTTGGTTTTGGAGTTATCAATAAAAAATTTATTTTGAAAGATATTAAATCGTGCCATACTGTGAAAAATCATTGGTATTACGGATGGGGAATTAGATTAACTCCTTATGGCTGGCTGTATAATATTTCTGGCTTATCAGCTGTTGAAATACAGATGAAAAATGGTAAGAAATATAGGATAGGCACGGATGAACCTAAAAATTTAGAACATTCCATTATACAATCAATTAAACAAATTTAGAAAAAAATGAAATTCACCCCTAACTCCTCTTCCATTTTTAAAAACGGAAAAAATCAAATTTATTAAGAATAAAATGAAAGCCTATCTGATGAATAAGAGCGAAAAATATTTTTTAAAATGATTATCAAAGAAATTAAATGTAAAAGAGCTTTAAACCCATGTAAAATAAAAGGATTTGATTACACCTTAAATCCTTATATTGGATGTCCGCATGGTTGTGTTTATTGCTACGCTCGGTTTATGTGCCGTTATAGAAAAGAAAAAGAAAAATGGGGAGAATTTGTTGATGTGAAAATTAATATTCCAGAGGTTTTAGAAGAGCAGGTTAAATATCTAAGACCAGGAGTAGTGATGATTTCATCTGTGACAGATGCTTATCAAGCATTAGAAGAAAAATATCAAATAACCCGCCGCTGTCTGAAAATTTTAGCAGAGCATAATTTTCAAATCGGTTTATTAACTAAATCTCCTCTTATTACAAGAGACATTGATGTTCTCAAGAAATTTGATCATTCTGCCCACCAACCAGGATTTACGATTACTTGCTTAGATGAAAGAGACGCCAAAAATTTTGAGAATAACGCTCCTTCGGTTGAAAGCCGTTTAAATGCTTTGAAAAAATTAAATGAAGCTGGAATTTCCACTTTTGTTTTTATTGGTCCGTTTATCCCGGGAATTAGCGACAAAAATTTAGAAGAATTATTTAAACGATTTAACGAAGCGGGAGTTAAAACAATTTTAATTGATAAATTGAATCTTAAATGCGGCAATTGGGCTGGAATAAAAAAAGTGCTTGATAAACATTATCCGGAATTAGTTGAAAATTATCGCGAGAAATGGCTTGCAAGTGAATATTATGAAGATATTAGAAATAAAGTAATTAAACTATGCGACAAATATAATTTTTCTTTAGATTTGATTTTTAGGCATACAAAAGAAAAAAGGGATTAATGATTTTATTATAGAACAGTCAAAAATATTTGAAAATTATCCTTTATGGATAGTTATTATTGCCAATATTTTAATGCTTGCGGTTTATGTTGCCGGCGTTTTTATAATGTTCAAGTTGAATTGGATTACCGGAATTTTATATGTGGTTTATATTTTTTTGCTTGAACGTTCTTTTTTTAAAGAGGGATGCGTCCATTGTTATTATTACGGCAAACTTTACGCTTTCGGAAAAGGAATTATTGCCGCCAAGTTTTTCAAAAGAGGCAATCCGGAAAAATTCTGCGAAAGAGAGTTTGGTTTTAAAGATTTTATTCCGCAGATTTTTGTTGTTTTAATTCCTTTAATTGTCGGAATCGCGCTTTTAATTTCAAGGGGTTTTGATATTCTAATTTTAATCGCTTTAATTTATCCGATTCTTTCCTGGCTTGTTGTTAATCTAATACTTTACGGAAAACTTGCTTGTCCGCATTGCCAGCAGGGCAGTATTTGCTGTCCGGCGTTGAAATTTTTTATAAAAAAGAAAAAAACGGACAAAATCCGGGAAAATAATTTGTGTTCATAATAAAAAACTTTATTAAAATGAATAAAGCAGCGTAGATGTTAGATTGAATAATATAAAATATTTTTTATGAAAGAAAAATTTAAATCAGAAGAATTTTTTGTCAAAAACAGAGATAATTTAAAAATGTTACAGCAATCATTAGAGTTAGAAGAAATTGATAAAGATATAATCCCTATTCTTGAGAAATTTTTTTTATTGCCAATTACTCCGCGCGAAAGCTGCTATGGGCATGCGGAAAAATTAGAAGAACCTTATTTAAGTTATATTGAAGATGATGCGCGAAATAAACAAGATGAAAATTTTCAAAAATTATTCAAAGAAAAAATTGCGGAATTAACCGCCAAAATTAATCAAAGAATTGAAAGCGAATCTGTAAATATAGTTTTGGAAGAAATTGATCGCGGCGAAGGACCAAAAGATTATACTTTGAGATTTAAAATAATTGATATAAAAAAATTTCAAGAATTTGGTAAAAAAATTTTAGATATTATCTGGGAAGAATTTTCTAAGTATCTTGATGAAATTAAGGGGAAATTATAAATATCTATATATTAATTATATCCATATGAAGCTAAAAAATAAAATCGCAATAATAACTGGCGCAAGCAAAGGAATTGGCAAATCTACTGCTTTATTGTTTGCGCAAGAAGGTGCCAAAATTATAGTGAATTATTCTTCTTCTGAAAAAGAAGCATTTTCAGTTGTTGATGAAATTAAAAAAATAGGTTCAGAAGCAATCGCAATAAAATGCGATGTGTCAAAAGAAGATGAAGTCAAAAATATGATTCAGAAAACTATTGATAAATTTGAAAAAATTGATATTCTCGTAAATAACGCAGGAATAGTTTTTGATGTTCCATTTTTTGAAAGAACTGTTGAACAATGGAGAAAAACGATGGATGTAAATTTACTTGGAACATTTCTTTGTAGTAAATATGCTTCTGAGCAAATGCTAAAAAATGATAACGGAAAAATAATTAATATTTCTTCAACAAACGGAATAAATAGTTTTAGTCCGGAAGCAATGGATTATGACGCTTCAAAAGCTGGAATCATAATTTTAACAAGAGATCTAGCGAAAGAACTTGCTCCAAAAATTCAAGTTAATTCCATTGCTCCGGGTTGGGTGGATACTGAAATAAACAAAGATTTGCCTCAAGATTTTATTAAAGAAGAAACAGAAAAAATATATCTAAAACGATTTGCCAAACCTGAAGAAATCGCAAAATCAATTCTATTTTTAGCTTCTGATGATGCCAGTTATATTACTGGAAGTATTTTAAAAGTTGATGGAGGGTATGGTTAAACGAAAAGTGAAATTTAAAAACAAAGAAAACTATTTACAAAATAGTTCCCGCGGATTTCTTGCGGGTGAAACAGACCAATTTCCCAAGAATAAACAAACGGCATTTTTTTAATTATTAATTAATCAACAAAAAATATGACAATTACAGAACCAAAACCTTATGGGATGATTAAATCCCAACTTAACAAAAATGATAAAATCGGGCTTGTCTCCTGCAACGCCTGTGTTAAATTTTGCGAAACAGGCGGTGAAGAAAAAATGCGGGAAATGTCGAAAAGGTTAAAAAAAGACGGATTCAATGTTGTAGATGTTGACTTAATTGGAATAGCCTGCGATTTAGATCAAGTCAAAAAAGAAACTTTCGACGGCAATGTAATTATCGTTTTTGCTTGTGATGCCGGAATTTATAATGTTAAAAAGATAGTTGGAAATAAAAAAGTATTAGCAGCATTAAATACAGTGGGGATTGGCACCAGAGATAAAGAAGGAAACATTTCTTTGGTAAAAGAGTTCTGAAAACAAAAAAAATAAAATTTTAAAATAAAAGGATTAGTTACAAATCAATTTCCCAAAAACAAACAAAAACAGCCCCGATTGCTCGGGGCTGTTTTTTTAAAAAGCATTAAGCTTTTTTAACATTGACTGCGGCGTTGCCTTTTGGAGTTTTTTCAACTTCAAATGTAACCGCGTCGCCTTCTTTCAATTGGTCAAACTCAACGCCTTCTAAGCTGTTGGCGTGAAAAAATAAATCATCACTGCCTTCTTGAGCGATAAAACCAAAGTTTTTGTCAGTCAATTTTTTGATTGTTCCTTGCATAATAATGTAAAGATAAAGTTAATTAATTAAATACTAAGAAGTAGAAATTCGACTCTATCTCTACGCTTTTAATATTTGTCGCCATTGATCACTTTAATCAATGGTGGATAGCAGTTAAGCTAACTATTAAACCCTAACATATAAAGGTTTTTTTGTCAAGTTTTTATTTTATTTTTTCTTTCTATTTGCCTTAACCCTTTCATTTTCAGTTAAAAATTGTTTTCTTAGCCGAATGTTATCCGGAGTGATTTCCAAATATTCATCCTCGCTCATAATTCCCATTCCTTTTTCAAGCGTTAATTTCATCGGCGGCGTTAAATGAATCGCTTCGTCAGATCCTGAAGCGCGGACATTTGACAATTGTTTTCCTTTTATTGGATTTACGTTCAAGTCATTTCCTTTTGCCACATTTCCAATAACCATTCCTTCGTATACTTCTGTGTTGGCTCCGATATATAAAGTTCCTCTGTTCTGGAGATTAAAAAGCGAGAAGCCAAGAGTTTTTCCGGTTGCCATTGAAATCATTGATCCGACGCTATGTTTTTTAATATCTCCGACATAAGGTTTAAATCCAATAACTCTGGTGTAAATAATTCCTTCGCCTTTTGTGTCAACTACAAATTCATTTCTATATCCAAGCAATCCTCTGGTTGGAATTTCAAAAATAATTTTTACATTGCTATGTTCCGGCGTCATTTCAACTATGCTGCCACGCCGGCTTGAAAGTTTTTTAATAACAGTTCCGGACATTTCTTCCGGCACATTGACAGTGACTTCTTCAAACGGTTCAAGCTTTTCGCCGTCTTTTTCTTTGATAATTACATGCGGCTGAGATATTTGCGCTTCATAACCTTCGCGGCGCATATTTTCAAGCAGGATTGCGATATGCATTTCACCCCTTCCGTAAATTTTATAATGATCAATGGCAGAGAAATTAATTTTCAAGCCAACATTAACTTCCAATTCTTTTTCCAATCTTTCTTTGAGCTGCCTGTTGGTCACATATTTCCCGTCTTTTCCGGCAAACGGCGAATTATTGACAAATAAATTTAATGAGATTGTCGGCTCGTCAATATCAATAGCTGGCAAAGCTTCTTGCTCCCTGTTTTCACAAATAGTTTCTCCGATAAATATGTCGGGAAGTCCGGCGATCATTACAATGTCACCGGCTTTAGCTTCTTTTACTTCTTTTCTTTTTAATCCTTCAAAAGTAAATAATTTTGAAATTTTGCCTTCGCGAATTTCTCCTGCCCGCAGATGCTTCGCATCAAGCGATGCAGGTGGGCCTTTTGTATCTTTAATAATTACTCCGGAAGTATTTTTTATTTTTCCTTCATAAATTCTTCCAATGGCGAGCCGTCCCAGAAAATTATCGTAAGCAAGATTGAATGGCTGCATAAGCAAAGGTTTGTTTTTCGCCTCTTCTTTTGAAGCAACCGGCACTTTTTCTAAAATTGTATTTAAAAGCGGAGTTAAATCCTTAGAGTCATCTTCTAAATTCATTTTAGCGATGCCGTCGCGGGCGATTGCGTAGATTGTGATAAAATCAAGCTGCTCGTCGCTTGCTCCCAAATCAAGGAAAAGTTCATAAACCATTTCCTGCACAATATCTGGCCTTGCTGCCGGTTTGTCAATTTTATTAAGCACGACAATCGGCTTTAATCCCAGATCAAGAGATTTTTTTAAAACGAATTTTGTCTGAGGCATCGGGCCTTCCTGGGCGTCAACCACCAAAAGCACCGAATCAATTGAACGCAAAACGCGCTCAACTTCTGAACCGAAGTCGGCGTGGCCTGGCGTATCCACAATATTTATTTTTGCGCCTTTGAAATAGACAGAAGTATTTTTTGAATAAATTGTAATGCCTCTTTCTTGTTCAAGCGTATCGCTGTCCATACTGTCTCCGACTTCTGACATTCCTGTCTGTTGCATCAGCGCGTCGGTAAGAGTTGTTTTGCCGTGGTCAACATGGGCGATAATCGCAATGTTTCTTATTTCCATAAAATTAAAACCGCTCATCATAAAGCGGAAAATTAGCTTTAAATTAAATTGAGTTTATACTTATTTATAACACAGATTTTTGGGCAAGTCAAGGTGTTAAGTTGTTAATACAAAAAATATTATTTGCGTGAATGCTTTATTATTGATAAAATAAAGATGATTTTTATAGAATTAAAGATTATAAGAAATTCCCCGTTTGCTTTAAGAATAAGGAAGCAAAATAAATTCCTCCGTTTTGTTTTCAGAGAAGAAATAAGAAGTTTTCTCATTATGCTGTGAAAATAATTTATTAAGATATTTATTTAAGTTATAATTTATATATGCAAGAAATTACTCAATTTGTAAATAAAATTATTTGCGGAGATGCAATAAACGCAATGAAAAAAATGCCGGACGAATCGATTGATTTGGTTATTACTTCACCGCCATATAATCTTAAAAATTCTACTGGGAACGGAATGAAAGACGGACGAGGAGGTAAATGGGCAAACGCTGCTCTACAAAAAGGATATTCGCATTATAATGATAATATGCCACATGATGAATATGTTAGATGGCAAAGAAATTGTTTAACTGAAATGATGCGGCTAATTCCTGAAGATGGAGCCATTTTTTATAATCATAAATGGCGTGTTCAGGGCGGTCTACTTCAGAATCGCCAAGACATAGTTAGCGGTTTTCCGGTTCGCCAGATTATTATTTGGAAACGTGCCGGCGGACTAAATTTTAACGCCGGATATTTTCTACCAACTTACGAAGTTATTTATATTATCGCCAAACCGAAATTTAAACTTGCCTCAAAAGCTAACGCTCGCGGCGATATTTGGGAAGTTTCGCAAGAGATGAAAAATGGACATCCTGCGCCCTTCCCTGTAAAATTGATTGACCGGATAATTTCCTCAACGAACGCAAGAATTGTTTTAGATCCTTTTATGGGTTCTGGAACAACTGCTATATCAGCAATAAATTTTAATCGTAATTATATTGGGATTGATATTTCGCCGGACTATTGTGAATCGGCAAAAAAAAGAATTAAACAACATCAATTGCAAGTTAAACTTTTATAACTATGACAAAACAAATTATCTACACAAAACTGGCGTTAATAACAAAACTTAAAGAAATTTCTGCAACGGGGTTTGTGCCAAATGCGCGAAAAGGCAATCATGGCGGAATTGGTAATACACTGGAAGATTTACTTGGTATTAAAGAAAATAATTTGCCAATTCCAAACGCCGCCGAGTGGGAATTAAAAGCGCAACGCTTAAACTCAACGTCTCTTACAACGCTTTTCCATATGGAGCCGTCGCCACGCGCAGTTCGTTTTGTTCCGCAAATTTTGCTTCCTTTGTACGGCTGGGCTCACCAAGAAGACGGCAAGAAATATCCAAAAGGAGAAATGAGCTTTCGCCAGACAATCCATGGCAATTCAAGAAGTGATCGCGGATTTAAAGTTGTGATTAATTGCAAGGAAAAGAAGATTTTAATTTCTTTTGATTCAAAAAGTGTTGATATAAAACATAAGAACTGGTTGAAATTTGTAAAAAAGAATATTGGACTTGGCGAACTCAATCTGCAACCTTATTGGGGTTTTGACGATTTGGAACATAAAGCCGGAACAAAATTACTTAATACTTTTTATGTACAAGCCGAAGTAGAAGTTAGGCGCAAAAAAGAATTTTATCATTACACAAAAGTGATGATGTTACAAAAATTTAGCTTTGAAGGATTTTTAAAAGCATTGGAAAAAGGAAAAATACTCGTGGATTTTGACGCTCGCACTGGACACAATCATGGAACAAAATTTCGCATAAGACAGGATTGCTTGCCGATGTTGTATGGAAAAGTAACAAAAATTATCCCATAAAGTATAAGGTTTCGTAACATCAATAAATTAGTTAGTTAAATATAAAGTGCCAATTGAGCATTTTTGCCTTATTTCAAGATAAATTTTGAATAATCTATTGACAATTAAAAATCTATTTACTATAATAAGATTATATCATATTTTGCATAGTACTATTTTCCGTCAATTATTAAAGACAAAACACTTGACAACAGAATTAATGGGTGTATAATCTAAATATAGTAAATATTTATTGTTAATAAATCAAAATTTATGAAAGATCCAAAAATAATTATAAATGAAATCAAGAAATTATTAGATGAGTTAAGTAGTGCTTGTGGCGTTAAGTCAGCCCACAAACAACCTACTAATAAGACAAAAGTCAGCACTTCTTTTCCAAAAGGTGTACTTGGGGCAATTAATATGCTTATTGAAGAAAATTTTTTTGATACCCCAAAAGAAATATCAGTAATTATAGAAAAGCTGAAAGAAGTAGGTCATTACCACAAGCGCACCGCAATCTCAATGAATTTATTAAATTTAACTAAGCGCCGTATTCTCAATCGATTCAAAAATAAAGAAACCAAAAATTGGGAGTATGTAACAAGAAAATAATATGAACAACAAAACTTTATTCACAAAACTAAATCAAATTAGAAGTTTATCGGAAGAATGTCTATTGGCTTTATCAAATAGTTCAACACCAAAATACAAAATTACATCTACGAAAAAAAATAATAAAGATAATATCGCTTCTAATTATATTTTATTAATAGTCAATAAAATTAAAAATTGTAATGAGTCAGATCAAATTGAGAAAAAAATTCTTGATAAAATATTCTTGCCCGGACGAATTCTTTTACCTTTTTACATTTGTTATAAATATTTTACACAACAAGGTTTAACTACTGGTGATATCGAAAAAATAACCTCTGAATTAAGAGTGAAAATACAGACTTCTAATGTTTCTAAAACAATATCTGATTCGCTGTACAAATATCTTGAGGGAAATTCAACTCGGGTGAAAGGTAAACCAGTAATTTATAGACTCAATAGAAAAGGTGCAAAATATTTTGAAACGCACTTAAATCAAAATGAAAAATAATAATACTTCAATTAAATCTTTTGCTCATTGTATGAGTCAGCGAGTTACAAAAATATCTGACAGAGCTGTTATGTTTTTATATTTTTATGCTGTAAAAAATAATTGTGGCGCTACATTAAAACAAATTATTTCTGATTTTAGTAACGCAGGTCTTGCTAGACCAAATATTACAAAACTAAGAAATGCATTATCGAAAGATAGGCGTACCACTAAAATTTCAAAAGATGAATGGCGGTTGAAAAACGATAAGATTGCGGAACTTGAAAAGAAATTACAACTTGATCATTGTTTAATAAGCAAACAAACTAAATCAGCGGGGCATAGCGGAAACTTTATAGACAAAAAACGTTTTCAAGCGCTTAAAAAGAAAAGTGGTAAATTTGATTTTTCGCGACTTCTTAAAATACTTACGGAACTTGACTGTGCTTTTTCTGCTGAAAATTATATTTCCGTTATTTTATTAGTTCGCACAATTCTTGATCATGTCCCACCAATTTTTAATTTAAAAACATTTGCAGAGGTTGTAAATAACTATGGTCCAAAAAGTTTTAAGGATTCTATGTCTCATTTAGAAAATTCATCTCGAAAGATAGCAGATTCATATTTGCATACACAAATCAGAGCCAAGGAATCTTTGCCCAATAAAACGCAAGTTAATTTTTCCAATGATATTGATGTTTTATTAGCAGAGATTATAAGAATTAGCTAGTAATGGTTAATTATCAATAAGTATTATAATGAGATAAAAGGAGTTTTAAAAATTCCAATTCACTCCTAATACCTTTTTTATTTTTCAAAACAAAAAACTCGCTTATTTAAAAAACTATATCTAAAATACAAAAAATTTTACAATCGGATAAGCAGCATAAAGAAAAAGTCGCTTTGATAACTGAATCGGAAAATAATAAAAATAGAAAAGAACA
>CBDVEN010000005.1:0-11522 GCA_965373025.1 uncultured bacterium
AGAATTCCCACTAAACCAGTAGTGGCTAACTGTTCAGAAATTTCTGAATGCGCTTTATCAAATCTTAAAGCCCAAAATCTATTTTGATTAAATTCTACCGGCCGATACAAAGAAAAATCCTGCAAAAAAGTTCCTAAGCCAGAGCCAAAAACCGAATGCGCGAAAAAAGTATTTTTAACAACTTCATTAGAAATTTCTTTATCTAAAATCACTTCTTGACGAGGTTTTTTAACCATAATATCATCAGGCGAAGTGGCAATAGTAGGATAGTATTTTGAATCTAAATAATTCAAAACCCTTGAACTAATGATATCTTTCATTGGGGGAGGATTCGAATAGAAAGCGCCCGGCATAAATAAAAACAAACAAAAAACAATTAAAATCAAGGGAATAACGATTCCTCTCTTCGTAAAGGAAAGATTAGGCGGTGTAGTTTTCTGAAAAATCTTTATAAAAAATAAAAAAACAGAACCAGCCAACAAGGCAATCCAAGCTGGAATAAAATTAACAATCGTTAAAAGTAATAAAGACACACCTAATAAAAAAATTGTAAGAAAACGAAGTGGTGCGCTTTTCTTTTTTTGCAAAAATAATCCGGCGGACAAAATAATTATCATTGCCGCAAACATTGCCAACCCCTGCAATGATCCGGCAGCCGGGTTAAATGTCCTTGTTTGCGCTATTTCTAAAGGAATAATAAATCTTCCGCAAACAGAGCAAATTCCAATAATAATAGCGATAAAAGAAGAGAAGAGAAAAAGATTTAGCAATTTATCAGTAAACAATGGACAATGAACGTATTTTTCTGTTTTTTGCTCATTGTTTATTATTTCCTGTTCTCTGCTTTTTGTTCTTTGTTCTTTGTTTATTATTACAAAATACATTATTCCCAATGACAAAAACAAAATCAAACTGTCGGAAAATCTTCCGTAAAATCCTAAAAGCGAAGAAATTTTATCCGCGCTAAAAAGAGTAGATAATGTCATTGCCGCAAGAAAAACTATAATCAACAAATCAAGCGGAGTACGAATTATTCTTGCTTCTTTTCGCAAAATAATTTTTAAAAGCAAAAAAATAAAAGCGATTCCAGAAAGATAAAAAATTAAATAAACTTTATTAAATTCATACGCCTCATTAGTAAAAGATAAAAAGAAAATTGGCGCCAAAAAAACAAGCAATCCGATAATTAAGGAAATTATTTTGTCACAAAACAAACCGCTTTGTTTTTGTTTTTTGATAAAAGATTTTTTAATTGAAAAAATCGGCTGCCTTTTTCTATTTAATTCAGGATCTTCCTGAATTTTTTTAACTCTAATTGCGTCAATTTGTTGATTCATTTTTTTTATTTCCTTCCTTTCAATTATATTATTCTTTATATTTTTATTCTATTTTATTTGTTTGTTTTTGTCAAACAAATTATTATCCACAGATAATTTACACCCCTCCCATTATTGAATACATCGGCTGAATTATTGAAACAGCGAAAAAGCCGACTGCTCCGCCGATAACTAACATCAAAGCTGGTTCAATAATTGCTGAAAGATTATTTAAAGTTGCGTCAACTTCTGATTCGTAAAATTCAGCCAGCTGAATTAAAATGTCGCTTAATGTTCCGGTTTCCTCGCCGACGGCAATCATCTGGGAAACCAAAACCGGATAAAGTTTTTCATACTCGCCAAGCGCTTTGTTTAATTCTATTCCTTTGCTGATTTGCTTGGAAGCGTTTTTTAGCGATTGAGTATAATGAATATTAGTTAATGTTTCTGAAATAATATCTAACGATTGAACAATTGTCACGCCGCTAGAGAGAAGCGAGCCCAAAGTCCGGGCAAAGCGGGCAACATTAATTTTCATCACCAGCGCACCAACTGCCGGCAAACGAAGAAGCAAAGAATGAAAAAACTTGTTTCCAGAACTTCGCGTGGAAATTATTTTAAAAACTATTGCCAGAACTACAGTTATGCAAATGCACAAAAAAATATTTTCGGAGAAAAAAGAGCTGACCCAAATCAACATCTTAGTAGTGAAAGGAAGCTCGGTTTCAAAAGCGTCAAATACAGAAACTAAGTTTGGAATGACAAAAACCATCATCATCATTCCAATTCCAATCATCGCGCAAATAATAATTGACGGATAAACCATCGCCCCCTTGACTTTTGAAATAAGCTCGTGATCTTTTTTTAACTGGTTGGCTAAAAGAAAAAGGACTTCTTCTAAATTACCGCTCGTTTCCCCGACTTTAATCATATTAACAAAAAGTTTGTTAAAAACTTTCGGATGCTTTGACAAAGATTCAGATAAAGACAGTCCCTGATTAACATCCTTGCCGACTTCAGAAATAACTTTAGAAAATTTTTCGTTTTTTATCTGCAGAACCAAAATATTCAAGGCCTTTGGCAAAGAAACTCCCGCCTTAACCATAACTCCCAAATGCCGAACAAAAAGAACTTTTTCTATTAAAGAAACTTTTGCAAACGGATTAAGCCAGCTCAAAGAAATATCGCCAATTCCTTTTTTCTGCTCTTTTTTTATAGAAGTCAAAATATATCCTTCCTCACGAAGATTTTTTGCTAAACTATGTTCGTCTTTCACTTCAAGTTCTCCTTCTTTTTTTTCGCCTTTTGTATTTTTGGCGGTATAATTGTAAATAGGCATAAATTTATCTTAAAACTTAAATGTCAAATGTCAAAACTAAAACTTAAAACCTTAAAACTAATTACAATAATTTTCAATTTTTAAATCATTTAAAAAAAATTTAAAAAGTTTTGAACTTTAAGTTGTGGCTTTGAACTTTGAGTTTTTAGTTTTAAGTTTATTCTCTCGTCACTCTCAACACCTCTTCAATCGTTGTAATTCCTTTCACCGCTTTTATAAAACCACCTTGTAAAATAGTCACCATATTTTCTTTAATCGCTCCTTGATTAATCATATCAGAAGTTGATTCTTTGTTAATTAATAAAGCAATGCTGTCTGTTATTTCTAAAACTTCAAAAATTCCAATTCTTCCTTTGTATCCTTTTTGGCGGCAGTGTTCGCATCCCTTGCCTTTGAAAAAATCCAGCTCGCTCCAATTTTTTATTTTCGGATCAATAACTTTTTGCGATTTAAAAATATCTAATATTTTTTCCAAATTAAATGTTTTGGACAAATCTTTAATTTCTTTTTGGGATAATCTATATTTTTCCCGGCAATCCGGGCAGATTTGCCTTACCAACCTTTGAGCAATAATAACTTTTACCGTTGAAGCAATTAAATATGGTTCAATTCCCATATCAAGAAGGCGAGGTAAAGTTCCGGCGGCGCTGTTAGTATGCAAAGTAGATAAAACTAAATGTCCGGTTAAAGAGGCATGAATTGCCAAAGTGGCAGTTTCTTCATCACGAATTTCTCCAACCATAATAACATCCGGATCCTGGCGAAGAAGAGTCCGCAGCCCTGAAGCAAAAGTAAGTCCGATTTTTG
Organism: uncultured bacterium; assembly: GCA_965373025.1. Lineage (GTDB taxonomy): Bacteria > Patescibacteriota > Minisyncoccia > JAHIHE01 > DAOWLE01 > DAOWLE01. Next base: position 3,463 of record CBDVEN010000005.1, read on the forward strand.
ATTTTACTTGTGTTTGATTAATACGCGGCATTCGGTATTCAATCGGATCTTCAATCGTATTAATATTTATTTCAGAAGTATTAAGAATATCCATTATCGAATAAAGAGTGGAAGTTTTCCCGCTGCCAGTCGGACCGGTGATTAAAATCATTCCGTTTGGTTTTCTGATATTTTCCTGAATAATTTCCAGCGCCTTGCCGTCCAATCCCAGCGCTTCTAATGTCAGCCCTTTTGATGATTCGTCCAAAAGTCGCATTACTATTTTTTCTCCGTCGAAAACAGGCAGAACAGAAACTCGAAAAGAAATTTTATAATCCTTGTTTTCTATTTTAAAGCGGCCGTCCTGAGGCAGGCGATGCTCGTCAAGACGCAAGTTTGATAAAACTTTTATTCGCGCGACAATGCCGGGCAGAACTTTTTTCGGCAGATTCATCGCGTCGTGCAAAAGTCCGTCAATCCGATAACGGACAATAATGTCTTTTTCCTGCGGTTCAATATGGATATCGCTGGCTTTTTCCAAAATAGCGTGTTTTAAAAGTGTGTCAACAATTTTAATTATCGGCAAATCCTCCGCCATTTTTTTTAAATCTTTATCGCCTTCAGATTCTTTTTTCGTTTTTGTTTTTGTTTTAGTTGATCTATCAGCGCTGCCCTTAATAATTTCACCGAATTCTGCTTCCAAACTTTTTTGGTATTGCTTTAAAATAAATTTAATGCTTTCCTGATTTGTCAGGCATGGAGAAATTTTAAGCCCGCTTTTTTTCTTAATAAATTCAATTGTTTGTAAATCTTCGGGATCAAGCATCGCCACCTCCAAATCATTTCCTGTTTTTCTGAAAGAAACAATATTGTGCTTGCGGGCAAGCGGTTCAGGAATAATTTTTAAAACATCTTCGGAAATGGTTGTCTTTTTTAAATCAACAAAAGGAATTCCCAAAATATACGCTTTCAATTTAATTAAATCCTTTTGGGAAATAATTTTTTTGCTAACTAAAATATCATCCGGTTTTTTGCCGGTTTTTTTCGCTTCTTCAAAACAGGATTCAATTCTTTCTTCTGAAGCAATATCGGCGTCCAAAAGAAATTCTTTTAATTGTTGCGGTTCAATTTTCATAAGATTGTTTTTCTATTGACAAAATCTTCTTAATAAGTATAATAATAAAATAGAGTGTCATCCTGAATTTATTTCAGGATCTGATTTTCCTCCTTTTTAAAGAGGATTAAGATGATTTTTCTGAAACAGATTCTGAAACAAGTTCAGAATGACAAGCTAAGTTTAGAATAACAAAAAAAATAAAAATAGTTCTTTTAAAAATTGATTAAATGAAGAATCTCTATGATTATTTGTTTTTTGAATGAATAATTTTAGGGATTCTTCATAAGGAGAATTCTATGAGGTGAAAAGAAAAAAATGTCATCAATAATATTGGAAGAAATTGACGCTGATGATGAAACAGTAGAGAAAGTAGTAAAAGGTATTCAAGAAAGATTTTCCGATACTGAATTCAGGAAAAAAATAAGCAACGCAGGATCCGGTTTTCTCATGATTAAACTTGAGAAACCAATAATGAATGCTATCAAAATCGTAGATCTGCAAGGAACAGAAGAAGAAGTAAAAGAGTTCGCGAAAAAAATTCTTGCAAGAGAAAATGTCAGCGTAAAAAAAATAACAATATTTAGATTTCCGATACTTGGAATGTAAAGGAAATTAAGGGAGTTAGTAATCGTCTAAATCCCTTCTTTTTTTATCCAAAAATTTTTAAAAATCAAAATGTAATACATATACCACGATCGTGGTATATGTATTACATTTTAAACTGATTAGAAATTACAATTAGTTTCAATAAATTTCTACAAGTTTCAATTAGTTTCTTAATATCAAATCCAGAAATCCCCCTTAATTCCCCTTTAAAAAGGAGGAGAGAATTTATTCATAATTCGTAAATCGTAAATCGTAAATCATTTTTAAAGCTCCCTCGCCTTCTCCACTCTAATTTTCCCTCCCGCTTCCAAAATCGCCTTGTCCCGTCTTGTAATTTTTCCGCGTAAAAGATAATTCGCCAAAGAATTTTCAACTTTGTTTTGAATTACCCGGCGGAGAGGGCGCGCTCCGAAAATAGGATTAAATCCGGCTTTTGCCAATTCTTTAATCGCCTCTTCAGTCGCCTCAAGAGTAATTCCTTTTTTCAAAAGCCGTTTCCTTACTTGATTTAAAAGAAGGTAAGTAATTTTTTCAATATCACTTTCAGAAAGCGCTTTGAAAACAACAATGTCGTCAAAACGGTTTAAAAATTCCGGACGAAAATGCGATTTTAATTTTTCCCGAATTAATTTTTCCTTAATAATTTCAAAATCAGTTCCTTTGTTGATTTCCTCCTGGACAAAAGGAGTCGCCGCGTTGGAAGTGCTGATTAAAATTATATTTGTAAAATCAATCACCCTTCCGGCGCTGTCAGTTAATCGGCCGTCGTCCATCACTTGCAAAAATAAATTCAAAATATCCGGATGGGATTTTTCAATTTCATCCAAAAGCAAAAGCGAATAAGGATTTTTCCGGACCGCTTCGGTCAAATGTCCGCCGATTTGAGCGCCTTCTTGCCCGAGCGGCGGACCGATTAAACGATAAACGCTGTCTGATTCCTGGTACTCGGACATATCCAAACGGATCATTTTTTTCTCATTTCCAAAATAAATTTCCGCGACTGTTTTTGCCAGTTCTGTTTTTCCAACACCAGTCGGCCCAAGAAAAAGAAGATTAGTAATCGGCCGGCGAATGTCCCGCAGCTTTGCCCTTGCCCTCCGCAAAGCCGAAGCAACTGCTTTGACCGCTTTTTCCTGATCAACCAACCGTTCGTGGATTTTATCTTCCAAATTCAAAAGTTTTTCGCTTTCTTCCTCGGTAATTTTCGTCAAAGGAATATTTAGCCGTTCTGAAATAATCGCCGCAATGTCTTCGCCTTGAACAATTGAATTTTCCCCGCGATACCTTGCTTTGATTGCCGCTTCTTCCAAAATATTCAGCGCCTTTACCGGCAAATATCTTTCGTGAATAAATCTGTCAGATAATTCAACCGCTTTTTGCAAAGCGCCGTATGAAAAATAAATTTGGTTGCGGTATTCCAATCGTCCGACTTTTCCTTCCAAAATTCGGATCGCCTGATTGCCTTTTGGCTCGGGAATTTTTGCTCTGTTAAAAATATTTCCCAAAGCGCTGTTTCCCAAATAACGGTGATAATTCGCCGGATCAGAAGTAGCGACTAAAAGAAAATTTTTATTCTTAAGAGCAGTGGCTAAAATTTCCGAAACATCCAACTGTCCGCGAACACTGCTTACTCCGACTAAATTATGAATTTCTTCAACGAATAAAATAATATTTCCGGCGCGCTCAACTTCCCGCAAAAAAATCGTCATTCTTTTTTCCATTTCGCCGGAACCGCCAGCCGCGACCAAAGCGCCCAGATTCAGAGAAACCAATCGCTTGTCCTGCATTGAATACGGAACATCTTCGGTAACCATTCTCCTGCCGATTTCCTCAACAATATTTGTTTTTCCCACGCCAGGCCAGCCGACTAAAATTATCGCGTTTTTTCCGGCTTCAACTAATTTAAAAATTCTTCCAATTTCTTTTTCCCTGCCGATACAAGATTTTAAATATCCTTGCTTACCGATTAAAGTCATATCCTGGCTAAAAGCGTCCAACACCGGAGTAATTACCGAAGTCATCGCCCGATTGGCGGTTTTTTTCGGTTTGAAAAACGACCACATTCCAAAATATTTTTTTTGCTCGCGTATTTCTTCATCTAATTTCATCCAAAGAGCGATATTTTTTACTTTGTCCAAATCAATTTCCAAATCATAAAAAAGTTCCTTAACTAAATTTTCTTCGCTTGCCAAAGCAACCAAAATTTCTTCTAAGCCGATTTCGTCTTTTTCCAATTCTGAAGCAAACTGATAAGCGCGAAGAATAACTTTCTTTAAAGGCAGGGAAAATTTCGGCGCTGAAAATATTTTCTTGTTTTTTTCAGCTTTTTTTAAGAGTTTCAAACTTCTTGAAAGAAATTTTTCTTTTTTTAATCCCAAACGAAATAAGAAGAATTTTATTTTTCCCTGAATTAAAAGAGAGTTAAATAAATGAATCGGCAGAACTTTTGAATGATGGTTTGCGTTTGCCAAAAGCCAGGCATTTTCCAAAATTTCTAAAGTTTCCAAACTTAAGCCATTGGCAACATTAACTTTTTTTCTTTTAGATAAAGAAATGTCTTCCCATTTTTGAGATAATTCCTGAGGAAAATCCGGCAAAGAAACAATCTGATGCTTTTTTTCTTTTTTTCTTTGAAAGCGATAGAAAAAATAGATATCGCCCAAAAGAGACAGCCAAAAAAATTTATCCCAGAAAAAACTAATTGGCTCTATTTTCAAAATCCAGATTATAAAAATGCACAAACCGGTTATTCCAAGCCCGAATAAAAGAGAGTCAAATCCGATTTCAATTGTCCGGCTGAATTTTCTTTTTAAAATTTCAAAACGGTTAATCGTTTTCGCCCAATACAAAAGATGATTGCCTTTCAAAAGATAAACGCCGATATTATGGCAAAAAAAACACTTGCCCTCGCCTTTACACTTCGGGCAAATAATAAATCCTGATGTTTGTTTTTGTTTTTGTTGTATTGACATTTTTCTCAACTAAATACCATCACTAAAACTAAAACCGGCGCGATAAGATAACCAATTAATAAAATTAAAATTAAAATTGTCCAACAGAGCATTAGAAAACTTCGGTAACAAAGATGCATTAAGCGGATGAAAATGCTGATTACTCGTCCGCTTTTTGTATAGTCAGCCCACATTGGCTTGAATAAATTTCTGATTAAAATTCTCAAAGCCAAAGCGCGCCAGCCGCTTTTAATTTTTTTCTTGCAAAAACGAACCGCTTTTTTAAATCCCCGCCCGTACCACCAAAACGGAAAATAAACTAATTCCGAAATCAAGGAAATAAAAATATTCTTGAATAAAAATTTCAAGGTCCGATGCTCCCTCGGCCAATTAAGTTTTTGATTTGTTGGAATTGTTATTTCATCATTCATATATTTTTATTTTAACATTTTTCCTGATTTATTTCTTCCATTACTCTTTCATCTTTTGAAAATTTTTCATATTCCGGCAAATCCCCAACTTTTTCCAATCCCATTTTTTTCAAAAAATCAAAACTAATTTTATACACATAAGATCGGGCGTCTTGAGGATTTGTAATTCGCTCAACTAATCCGCGGATTAAAAGATTCCGCACGATAAAAGACGAATTAACTCCGCGGATAAAATCAATTTGCGCCCTGGTGATCGGTCCGCGGTAAGCGATAATCGCCAAAGTTTCCAAAGACGCCCGCGAAAGATCCTCCTGCAGTTCGCTCTTGAAAATTTTTTCCACCCAGTCATTCGCTTCCGGCGCGGTAACCATTTGGATTTGATCCTCTTTTTTCAAAATCCTCAAACCGCGCTGGTTATTTTTTAAATCATCAGCTAATTCTTCAACTGCCTGCTCAATTTTTTTCAAATCAGCTTTCAAAATCTTTGCCAATTTTTTAATTTTTATTGGCTCGCCAAAAGTAAAAAGCAAACTTTCTAAAATTAATTTTAATTGTGTTTGATTCATACTAAAAATTTATCATCTTTTAATTTTATACGAGAGTTCGGAAAGTAATTTTTAGGAGCATCCTGAGGCAAAATTGCTTAACTAATATAAAAATAATGAGGAAAATAATTTTTAAAAGCAATCTTGAGCCGAGCGGGCATGGTTTGAGCGATAGCGAAAGAGCGAGGCGAAAGTTTGAGTGAACGAGCTCGCTGGGCGAGTGAGCGTTTTTTAAAAATTGTTTTCCGAATGATTTTTATCAACCGCTTTCAATGTTATCTCCTGAAAAATTTTATCCTGATGGACATCAACAATCTGCTGCCTGACAAGTTCCAAAACCGCCAGAAAACTGACAATCGTTTCCTCGCTGGAACTATTTTTATTTAACATTTTTTCAAAAGCAAATTCAGCCCGCTCTTTCAAACTTTCTTTTATTTGTTTTATTTTATCTTCCAAAGAAACAACCTCTCGGATCACTTGCTCGGCGATTTTTTCCGGCTCAGGCAATTTGGATAAAAAGCGGCTGAATGATTTATAAATATCTTTTTTGCCGACATTTCGCGGCGGATAAAAAACGCTTTGAAAACTGAAATAAGCTGGCCGCGAATAGGAAATATATTTTTTCTTTGCCATTCTGCTTAATGATTTTGCCAGCTCTTTAAATTTTTTATATTCCTGCAGCTGCCTTTTTAAATCTTCAATATTTTCTTCTTCATCATCGGTTATTTCCAATGTCGGCAAAAGCGCCCTTGATTTGATTAAAATCAAGCGGCTGGCAATCACCAAAAAATCAGCCAAAACCGCCGGGCTTATTGACTGGCAATTTTCCAAATATTCTAAAAACTGGCCAGCGACTTGAGCCAATGATATCTCGGTAATTTCTAATTTTTTATCCTCAATTAATTTTAAAAGAATGTCCAAGGGCCCTTCAAATTTTTCTGTTTTAAAAGTATACATAATTTTTTATATCACCTCTCCCAAAATAATCACAAAATCCGCTTTTGATTTTATTTTATTTTCTGAATCAATAATTGATTCAGCTTTAAATTTTTCTTTCAAGAATTCTGAAGTTTGAAGTTTTTCATTGCCTGTTAAATCATAAATAAAATTACCTTGCGTTTCCGGCAAAGGAATATTTGAAGTTTTAACAACAATGTAGCCCAATTTTTCCAAAGCTCTGGCAGTGCTGTTGGCTAAATCAGGAAAACCGGTTCCGTTTTGGATTTCAATATTTGCTGATTCAATTAAAATAATTTCTTTCTCCTTTTCCGCCAAAACTTCTTGAGAAAAAATATTTTGGAATAATTCTTGGATATCGCTGAAATCTTCATTTCTCGGCAAAAGAACCGAAGCGCCATTAATCCTCGCGCCGCGCAAAAGCCCGTCAATTGGATTAGAATCAATCACTTTATTAATTGTTATAGTCGGGGAAATTCTAGAAGAAATTTTAAGAAATCGGCTTATTTCTGTCGGCTGGATATTTGTTCTCAAATGTTCGCTCAAAGTTTGCAGAAGTTTATTTAAAAATTTCAAATCCGAAATAATTCCTCCGGAAAAACTTTCTTTCTTTATCGCTTCAAGCATTTCCTGCTGGCGTTTAGCTCGGTCAAAATCACCCCTTAAACTGTGGCGCGTGCGGACATATTTTAGAGCCAATTGCCCGTCGAAATGATGTTCGCCTTTTTCCAATGAAAATGTTTCATATCCGCATCCCGGCGTTGGAAAAAGCGGATCAAAAATTTCTTCCTCTATTTCCAAATCAATTCCGCCAAGAGCGTCAACAATATCAATAAATCCCTGAAAATCCAAAATTAAATAATAATGAATCGGCAGTACGCTGATTTCTTCAATTGTTTTTTCAAGAACTTCTATGCCCTGGTTTTTTCCGTTTAAATTTTCTCCGTAAGTTTTAACCGCGTTGATTCGGCGCCAATAATTAGAATCAAGCGGCTGAACCCAAAGATCGCGGGGAATAGAAATAAAAGACGCTTTTTCAACTTCAACTTCAGGCAAATAAGCCGGATTTGTTTTTATACTCAAAATAATAATTGTATCAGTCAGATCTTTTCCCTGATGCCCTTCCCCGCCTTTTCCCAAAAGCAGAATATTTACCCGCCCGTCTTCTTCTCCATAGAGAGGATTGTCCTGGGCTAAATTCAGGGGCGATAATTGTTTAAGAAAATTTGTCGTATCTCCAGAAGTTATTTCAAAAACATTTTTGCCCGCGGAAAAAACTTTCAAAGCAAAAAATCCCGTTGAAACCAAAAAAAATATAAAAATGACAAAAATAATTTTTAATCCCTTCATCACCTTAATTTTAAAACTATTATGGACAAAGGTCAATACGGAAGTTTGATTTTTTGATAATAAAAAAAACCAACGCTAAAAAATTTGACGAAAGGGGGATTTTGGAGGTAAAATAAAAGTAAAT
>CBDVEN010000006.1:0-11469 GCA_965373025.1 uncultured bacterium
TACTCACCCTTCAACTTCTCAAAAATACATTTTATATATCGGTGTTTGGCGGAACCATAAAAATTTAGTCGGATTGATTAAAGCGTTTGATATTCTTTTAAAAAAATATCAAACTGACTGCAAATTGGTTTTGGGTGGGAAAGAAAATCCTTATTATCCTGAAATAAGAAAAACTTTACTGGACTTAAATCTGCAAAAAAACATTATTTGCCCTGGATTTATTTCGGAAAAAGATTTAGCATTTTTTTATCAGAGCGCCGAGTTAGTTGTCATTCCTTCTTTTTACGAGGGTTTTGGATTAGTCGGTTTAGAAGCGATGTCTTTTGGCAAACCGGTTGTCTGTTCAGATATTCCAGCATTGCAAGAAGTTTTTGGTTCGGCGGCGGTTTTTTTTAATCCTTATAATCCGTCTGATATGGCAGAAAAAATTTTTAAAGTTTTAAAAGATGAAAAAATAAAACAAGATTTAATTGCCGAAGGATTTGAGCAGATTAAAAAATACAGTTGGAAAAAAATGGTTCAAAGAACTTTGGAAATTTACAAAGAAGTTTTAAAAAATGGGGTTGGCCCCGTTCCAAATTTCACAAGACAGTAGAATACATCAGAAAAACCCGAAGCATTTTAAAGTATTTGAATTATAATAGGCAGCTTTACGAAATTTGAAACGGGGTTGGCAAATAAAGCGAAATTAGTTATTATTAAATAGAAGGAAAAATAAATATGAAAAAACAATTAAAAAAATATCAAGCCCTTACCGGCAACGGGGCTGTCGCTGAAGCGATGCGCCAGATTAATCCTGATGTTGTCGCTGCTTATCCGATTACGCCGCAGACAGAAATTGTGGAAAATTTTGCCCAGTTTGTCGCTGACGGAAAAGTTTCTACAGAATTTATCCGGGTTGAATCAGAACACAGCGCTTTAAGCGCGGCTGTTGGGGCGTCTGCGGCCGGAGCGCGAACAATGACCGCAACTTCAAGTCAGGGTTTGGCTTTGATGCATGAAATTCTTTTTGCCGCTTCAGGGCTTCGCGCGCCGATTATTATGCCGGTTGTCAATCGCGCGCTGTCAGCGCCGATAAATATTCACTGCGACCATTCTGACAGCATGGCCGAAAGAGATTCCGGCTGGATTCAAATTTATTGCGAAGACGCCCAAGAAGTTTATGACAATACTTTAATTGCTTTAAAATTAGCCGAAAACAAAGAAATTTTACTGCCAGCGATGATTTGCCAGGACGGATTTATTATTTCCCACGCAGTAGCAAATGTTTTAACGCTTAAAGACCAAGAAGTCAAAAAATTTATCGGCGAATATAAACCGGATTGTCCTTTACTTGATATTTCCCATCCGATTACTATCGGACCTTTATGTTTAACTGATTCTTATTTTGAAGTAAAATATCAGCAGGTTGAAGCAATGAATCGGGTTTTTAAAACTTTTCAAAAAGTTAATAATGAATTTGAAAAACTGACTGGCCGCAGTTATGATTTTTTTGAAGAATACAAAATGAAAAACGCCGAGAAAGCGATCATTGTTTTGGGCTCAACCGCCGGCACAGCCAAAGTCGCGATTGATGAATTAAGGGAAAAGGGAGAAAAGGTTGGATTGATTAAATTACGGCTCTTTCGTCCGTTTCCAGAAAAAGAAATTATTCAGGCGTTGAAAAATGTCCAAGCAATCGCTGTTTTGGATCGGGCGGTTTCATTCGGAAGTTACGGTCCGGTTTTTATTGAAATCCGTTCGGCTTTACAAAATCTTAAAAAGAAAATAAAAATTTCCAATTATATTTACGGATTAGGCGGACGGGACATTATAGTTGATGATATTAAAAAAGTTTTTGAAAATTTAGAAAGAGGAAGAAATGAAGGCGAATTAAATTTTATCGGATTGAAAAAATAAAAAAAATGGGAGTCAGTCAACTTATTTAATTGCTGCTCCCAAAAGTTATTTTTTTCTTTTGATAATTATTACTGTTGCGGCTATCGCGAGGAAAATAGACGGCCAGTTCATTCCTGGAGTTTCTGGTTCTTCTATTCCTGGTATTGTTGTCGGTGATGGCCACGGTTTTGGCGTTGATTCTGATGTTTCTGGCGAGTACGATGTTGACACTGGAAGTTTATTGAATTTTTCTATCGTTGGAGTTGGCATTGCTGTCGGTTGGGTTAAATCTACTGTTACGGAAATTTTTTCAGAAGACCAACCAAATTCATTTACATCAATTCTTAAAAAATATTCTCCAGCATCAATTTTTTCATCTATATCAATTGAAAATTCAATCTTTCCGTTATTCAATACTTCTTCTGCAATGGCAGTTTCTCCAAATGAACCAATAAATGTACAATTAAATAAAGTGCCTTTTGGCAGATTGCTCGTACCGTAAAATTTTATTCCAACTCTTTTTTCATGCGGCCATTTTTCGTAGATCCATTCTATACATTTAATTTCTATTAACGGCACTTTTTCAATTTCCACTTTTATTTTTCTTGTTGTCATTGAATCGTCGCTGCTATCAGAATCAACAGTATTACCGCGAATACTTGTTATCATTGTATCAACAGTTTTGCTTTTTAGATCTTTCCAATCTTTTAAAAGCTCTTGTATTGTTTTGTTTCCTATGCCAGCTCCATATTTATTTTTTCCAGATGACAAGAACACAAAATCAGTTTCTTCTATGTTTTCTTCTGGAACCAAAATTAGTGTTCCGCTTGCCAAACATCCGCTGTCTTGTTCACTTTTTCTGATAGTGGGCGATAACAAATAAATTTCTTTATTCTTAATTCTTATTATATTCAAGCAACTTTCACAGTTCACAATTTTCGCTTTAAAATCTATTCTTACTTCTTGGTTTTTAAACACCTTTATTGTTATTTTCTCTGCATTAGTCTCTTTAATTTTATCGCCATCTATTCTTATTGTTATTTCTACTGGCATTTTTTTAACTGAAAAATTACCAGCATTTACTGCTGAAATAAACAATATTCCCACAATCACTGCCGCTAATATTATTTGCAAAGAACTTTTTTCCATTTTATTTTTGCCTCCTATTTTAAACCTTCAAAATATTTTAAAAAATGTCAAGTCATTTTATTATTAAAAAATTATTATGGAAGAATTAGTAAATACTTTAATTAATAAAGGCCATCTTAAAACTCCGGCGATTGTTGAAGCTTTTCGCAAGATTGATCGGGCTGATTTTGTGCCGCTGTCAGAAAGATATAGGGCTTATTACGATATTCCGCTTCCAATCGGTTACGGGCAGACAATTTCTCAACCGTCCACAGTTGTGTTTATGTTAGAACAGCTCCAACCGCAAAAAGGCGATAAAATTTTAGATGTCGGTTTTGGATCCGGTTGGGTGACAGCTTTGCTGGCTCAAATTGTCGGCATTTCCGGCGAGGTCTACGCTCTTGAAAGAATCGAAGCTTTAAAGTCGTATGGCGAAAAAAATATTGCCAAATATAATTTTATTAAAAAAGGGATTGTTAAATGTTTTTACGCTGACGGAACAAATGGCTGGCCTACCAGAGCGCCATTTGATAAAATTATTGTTTCAGCTTCATCGGAAAAAATTCCTTGGCCGTTAAAAGAACAATTAAAAGTTAACGGGCGAATGATAATTCCGATTTTAGACAGCATTTGGCTGATTACTAGAAAGTCAGAAGACCAATTTGACGAATGCGAATTTTCCGGATTTGCTTTTGTTCCTTTGGTAAAAGATTGAATTTTTATGAGTAAGAAAAATATTATCATTACAACAATTTTAATTTTCGCTTTAATTATTATCAGCGGGCGGCTTTATTTTGAATGGCAGATAAATTATCCAATCAGCCAGAATTCTACGGAGAAAAATTTTGTTATTGAAAAAGGCGAAGGAGTGAAAGAAATCGCCGCTAATTTGGAAAAGAGCGGTTTAATCAAAAGCGCTTTTTATTTTGAAACTTATGTTTGGCGGGAAAAAATAGAAAAAAAACTTCAAGCTGGCGAATATCTATTAAAAGAAAATATGCCTATTTCCGAAATTGTTGAAATTTTAATCAAAGGCGAAATAATTTCCAACCAGAAAAAAATTACTGTCATTGAAGGATGGAAAATAAACGACATTGGCGAATATCTGCAGGAAAGTAAAATTATTTCAGCAAAAGAATTTGAAACAGCGGCGAAAAATTGGCGCGGCGAAAATTACCAGTATTATTTTTTAAAAAATCTGCCTAAAAAAGCAGGTTTAGAAGGATTTCTTTTTCCAGACACTTATTTTGTTTATGAAGATGCATCTGCTGAAGATATTATTGATAAAATGCTGAAAAATTTTGACAAATATTTAACCAAAGAAATGCGGCAGGAAATTGAAAAGCAGAATAAATCTCTTTTTGAAATTATTACTATGGCTGGCATTTTGGAAAAGGAAGTGAGAATTGATAAAGACAGGAAAATTGCCGCTGGAATATTTTACAAAAGAATTGAAGATGGAATTCCTTTGGAATCCTGTGCCACGGTTGCTTATATTCTGGGAGAAGACAAGCGGCAATATTCTTTTGAAGACACAAGAATTGAATCGCTTTACAATACTTATTTAAACAAAGGGCTTCCGCCCGGTCCAATTTGCAATTCCGGAGAAAGCGCGATAAAGGCGGCGATTTGGCCCGAGAAATCAGAATATAATTTTTTTCTTTCCAAAGAAGACGGCGAAACGGTTTTTTCCGAAACTTTAGAAGAACATAATTCGGCTAAAGCGAAATGGGTGAGATAAATATTTTTGTAAGTTTTGAGAGGAGGGGATTGACGAACAGTCAAAAGTGTGCTAAAATAATTTGAAAAACATGGAAAAATTTATTATTAAAGGCGGGAAACCGCTTCAAGGAACAATTAATGTTTTCGGATATAAAAACGCGGCTGGAGCGATACTCTCAGCGGCTCTTTTGACTGAAGAAGAAGTGATTATTGATAATCTTCCAATCGTGGAGGACGTTTTGAATTTAATTAAAGTGCTGGAAAGCATCGGCTGTGAAATAACTTGGCTGGGAAAAAGAAAAATAAAAATTAAAGCCGGCAAAAAAGTTGATCCGAAAAAAATAGATTTTGGCTTAATCAGCAAAATGAGAGTGGCAATTTTGCTTATGGGTCCGCTTTTGGCCCGTTTTAAAAATTTCAAAATTTCTCATCCGGGCGGAGATAAAATCGGCTTGCGGCCGATTGACACTCATCTTTTGGCTTTTGAAAAATTAGGCGCGGAAATTAAAGAAAATGGCGATTTTTATTATTTCAAGGCAAGAAAACTTTCTGGCGCTGAAATTGTCCTTAAAGAATTTTCAGTTACGGCTACGGAAAATATAATGATGGCTGCCGCTCTAACTTCCGGAAAAACAATTATCAAAGGCGCTGCCGCTGAACCGCAAGTTCAGGATTTAGGAAAAATGCTTAAAAATATGGGAGTAAAAATTAAAGGATTGGATTCTCATACGATTGTTATTGAAGGGCGGAAAAAATTAAAAGGCGTTTCCCATAAAATTATTCCAGATCCGATTGAAACAGCAACTTTTATTATTGCCAGCGCGATTACTCCGGGTGAGGTAATTATTAAAAATATTCAGCCGGAATATTTAGATTTGTTTTTAGATAAATTAGAAGAAATCGGAATTAATTTTCAAAAAAACAGCAGCTCAATCGTTGTTTCTTATTCTCCGAATTTAAAACCGGCAAAAATACAAGCGCTAATTTATCCGGGATTTCCGACTGATTTTCTTCCGTTTACCGCCGTGCTTTTAACTCAAGCAAAAGGAAAAAGTTTGATTCATGATCCTTTATATGAATCACGGCAAAGTTATCTTCAGGAATTGAGAAAAATGGGCGCGGATATTGAAATTGTTGATCCGCATCGGGCGATTATTTTCGGCAAAAAGCCGTTAAGCGGATTAACTATTGAAAGCTGGGATATTCGTGGCGGAGCTTCTTTGATTATTGCTGCGCTTATGGCAAAAGGGCAGACAATTATTGAAAATATTTATCAAATTGACCGCGGCTATGAAAAAATTGAAGAAAGATTGCAAAAATTAGGAGCGGATATAAAAAGGGTTAAATAATATGACAACTGAAAAAATTATAGAGAATATTTTAAAAAAAACATTGTTTCTCTGGCTGCCGATTGTGGCAATCAGCGAACTTATAAAAGATCTCTTGGCAAAATATAAAAAAGAGTAGGTTTTGATTCTCGCTAATTGATTCTCGCTAATCAATCTCGAATTTTATCGCAAATAATCTCTAATGTTTTTATTTTTTTTACACATTTGTCATCCTGAACTTGTTTCAGGATCTAATTTCCCCCTTTTCAAAGGGGGATTAAGGGGGATTTTAGCAGATCCCGAAATAAATTCGGGATGACATAAAGAAAAAAAAGAAGGCGGAATTTAATCTGCCTTAATGTTTTTTAGTTTTTGGTCTTTGGCTTATTTTTCTTTTGTCACTGTAATATTCTCTATTTCCAATTTGGGTAATTTTCCTTCAAAATACCCAAACGCCCAAATTCTAACACATTTCAGACATCTCTTCAGGAAAAGTTATGTAGAACCTTACATTTATTTTATGCGACACATTTCTACTACTCATTTTTTTTCACCCTCTAATTTTTCCTGTCTATAGAATGTCGCTCCGTAGTAGAAAGTTTCATATTTTTTCACTTTCCATAATCGCATTATTGTTGTTTGTCCTTTATCTCGAAATTCTATAGGTTGTCGCGCAAGTGTTTCTGTATGTATTGCTTCTAAAATATCGGCTGCTGATTTCACGGAAATACCTGTTTCTTGAGATATTTCTTTGCTATTGAAAAAAACTGTTTCGCCATCTTCTCTCCCTTGTTGTTTAAAAAAGTTTATAACTTTTTCTCTTTCTTCTTCTTTTTCTTTAATTTCTTTTACTTCTTTTCTTCCTAACGGCATTTTCTTCCTCCTATTTTGACCGCAGATATTTCTTCAAAAAATTTAAAAAAATATCCGCGGCCAAAATCCTCTGTCATTCCCGCGAAGGCGGGAATCTATAATTTTTAAAGAGCAATTTTATTTATCTAATCCGTATTTTTCAACCTCTTTTTTAATAAACGGAATGTTCAGCCACCATTCATTCATATTTGTTTCTTTGATAATTTCAAATAATTTTTTCGCCGAATCGGTTTTTAAATTCCGCGCGTCATAATCAATCCACATTTTAGCCGTTTTAATGTCAACAATTCCCCTGTCAATATAACATTTCATTTGGACAATTGCTTCTAATTTATCAGCATCTCTGGCAATAATCGCTTCGGGCGTATTTTTTTCTTGAAATTCTTGATACATTTTTCCTAATTCATTTTTAAAAGGAAGTTTTTCAATTTGTTCATAAAAAGCTTTTTCTGCCGCTTGTTCTTTGCTTGAGCCAAGATAATATCTGTTAAGCGTATGGATGTCATCGGTTCTTGTTTCTTCATTATCATGAAACAAAGCGATTAAAGCCGCTCGCTCGGCATTTGCTTTTTCCATTTTTCCAAGAATAAAAGCAATCTGCGCGGCGGCTAAACTATGCTCGGCAACGCTATCTGGATTTTCAATTCCCATTAAAGTAATACCGCTTCTCGGCGTTCTTTTTAACTGCATTATTTCAAAGAAAAAATTCGCTATTTTTTTTAATTCTTTGTCTTCCATTTTTTTTATTTTCCTCCTATAATAAAACTAACAAATTATTTAAATTGTGTCAAATTTTACAAAAAAAGTAGCAAATCTAATACTAAAAGACGGTTGCAAAATTCATCGTATTGTCATTCTGAGCTTGTCTAATCTGTCATCCTGAACTTGTTTCAGGATCTATTCCAAAATCCCCCCTGCCCGCATTGCTTCGTTATTCTGATAGCACTTATAGCAGCACGGGAAAGCGATGCAGGCGGGCTTAATCCCCCTTTAAAAAGGGGGAAATCAGATCCCGAAATAAATTCGGGATGACAAATTAAATAGTTTTACAACCATTACTAAATACTTGCTACTTGACACTATTTTTATTTTGCCTGTTTTTCAAAAAATTTTAAAAGGCGGATGGAGATATCTTTTTTATAACGCTTCCAAATTACAAAAAGAGTAATGATGGCGATCGCGCCAAAAAGAATTAATCGCCAAGGGAAGACAATAAAAAATTTTGTTGCTTCAATCTGCTCGCCGTTGTATTCCACATTTATTTTGGCTTTGAAAATCCCGCTTAGATTTTTTTTGCGCCAACGCGAAGTAAATTCACGGGTTGAAGACGGATAAATATAATCATTTTTTAATTCTGCTTCAGTTATTTTTTTGCCGAATATATTAAAAATTTCAATTTTTCCTTCCGGAAGAAAATGAACATTACCGGTATTTTCAATTTTTATCGCAAAATCTATCGGACTGTATTCGCTGATAAATGGAATATCAAAAGACGCAAAATGCCCTTGTTTTATTTCTTCTTCTTTTTTAACATTGGCAAGAATTAAAATTCCAAAATCAGAGTTTTTGATTTCTGAGTTTTTTCCTTCAAAAACAATAGCTCCGTAATGCCCGCCTGATTTTGCGTTTTCTGGAACTCTAATTATAAAATTTATCGTCTTAGTTTCAAACGGCTTTAAATTTATTTCCAAAAATTCCGGTATAATCCAATTTTGCATTTCAAATCCGGTTTGTTCGTTAGTGAATTCAAGAGCGCCGTTTTTATCAATTACTTTATAATTTTTTACAATTAATTTCATTCTTACTGGAAAATCGCCGGTATTGCTGATTTGGGAATTCGCTTTATATTTTTTTCCCGGCAAAATATTTATTGGAATTTTTACCGGCGACAAAGTGAGCCCTTTTGCCTGAACATTTGAATTTAAAAACGCAAAATTTCCCAACAACAAAAACGCCAGTGTAATAAATAGTAAAGTTTTGTTTATTTTAAGCATATTTTTGTAAGAAATTATTAATTTACTTTAATTTACTTTAGTTAAATCATCATAACAAAATAAGATTTTTTTGTCAATACTTAATTTGGATTTGACAAAATTTTAAACATTTGATATAGTTAAATAACTAATTTAGTATAATAAATAATTTAAAAATAATATTATTATTAAAATTAATTTTATTATTTAAGAAAGGAAAAAAATATGCAAATTAAACCATTGGGAGACAAAATTGTCTTAAAGCCGATTTCCGAAGAAGAAAAAACAGAGAGTGGAATTATTTTGCCGGACACAATTGAAAAAGAAAAACCGGAACAAGGCGAAGTCATTGCGGTCGGTCCGGGCAAGCCGTTGGAAAACGGAGGGCGGGCGATAATGGAAATTAAAACAGGCAATAAAGTTCTCTTTAAAAAATACAGTCCGGACGAATTTGAAATCGGAAAAGAAAAATTTTTGGTTGTTTCGCAAGAAGATATTTTGGGGATAATTGAGTAAGGGTTCAAGATTTATAGTACGGGTTCAAGATTTTGAACCCCTACTAATCAATTATTTTTTTAATGAAATTGAGAATTTAAAAATTAAAATAATTAAATTAAAAGAAAGGAAAAAAATATTATGGCTAAACAAATTAAATTTGACGAGCAAGCCCGAAAGGGACTTGAAAGCGGC
This sequence comes from uncultured bacterium, assembly GCA_965373025.1. GTDB lineage: Bacteria > Patescibacteriota > Minisyncoccia > JAHIHE01 > DAOWLE01 > DAOWLE01. Next base: position 9,593 of record CBDVEN010000006.1, read on the forward strand.
GTTAATAAATTGGCTGACACAGTCAAAGTGACGCTCGGACCAAAAGGGGAAAATGTTGTTTTAGATAAAGGTTTTGGCGCGCCGACAATTACCAACGACGGTGTTTCAATTGCCAAAGAAATTGAATTAGAAGACAAGTTTGAAAATATCGGCGCTGAAATTGTTAAGGAAGTCGCCGATAAAACAAATGATGTTGCCGGTGACGGGACAACAACTGCTGTTGTTTTGACTCAGGCGATTGTTAAAGAAGGATTAAAATATGTGGCAATGGGAGTCAATCCTTTGGGAGTAAGGCGCGGAATTGAATCAGCCAGCGAACAAGTGGTAAATTATCTAAAAAATAAAGCGAAGAAAATTGAAAGCAAAGAGGAAATTACCCAAGTGGCGACTATTTCCGCCGATGACGCGGAAGTTGGAAATTTAATCGCCGAAGTAATGGAAAAAGTCGGCAACGAAGCTCCGATTACCGTTGAGGATTCAAAAACTTTTGGTTTGGAAAAAGAAATTGTTGAAGGAATGCAGTTTGACAAAGGATATATTTCGCCTTATAGGATTACCGACGCGGAAAAAATGGAAGCTGAATTTAATGACGCTTATATTCTTATCACTGACAAGAAAATTTCTTCAATCAGCGAGATTTTGCCTCTTTTGGAAAAAATTACCAAAGAAGGCAAAAAAGATATTGTCATTATCGCCGACGAAGTTGAAGGCGAGGCCTTGGCGACTTTAGTGGTCAATAAATTGCGCGGAACTTTTAACGCTTTGGCGGTTAAAGCTCCGGGATTTGGAGACCGCCGAAAAGAAACATTGGAAGACATTGCTGTTTTAACCGGCGGCCAGGTGATTTCCGAAGAAGTCGGATTAAAATTGGAAAATGTGGAAATAAATATGCTCGGACAGGCGAGAAAAGTTATTTCCACTAAAGAAACAACAACGGTTATTGAAGGAAAAGGCGATCCAGAAGCGATTAAAAAAAGAGTTAGCCAGATCAGAACAGAACTTATAAAAAGCGAGTCAGATTTTGACAAAGAAAAACTGCAGGAGCGATTGGCAAAACTTTCCGGCGGCGTGGCGGTGATTAAAGTCGGAGCGGCGACTGAGACAGAGTTAACTTATAAAAAACATAAATTAGAAGACGCTTTGGCAGCGACAAAAGCGGCGGTTGAAGAAGGAATAGTTCCTGGTGGCGGAACCGCTTTGATCAAAGCCGGGGTGGCCGTTGAAAAAGATTTTCAGGAAGAAAGAATAAAAATTTCTCCTGAAGACGAAGCGGAATTCAAAGCCGGGTTTAAAATTTTGTTAAGAGCGGTTGAAGAACCGCTTCGCCAGATTGTTAGAAACGCCGGAAAAGAAGGAGCAATTATTGTTCAGGATATAAAAAAGAAAACCGATTTGGACAATATCGGCTATGACGCGAATAAAGATAAAATGATGAATGATATGATTGAAATCGGAATAATTGATCCGGTCAAAGTAACGCGATCCGCTTTGGAAAACGCTGTTTCCGCGGCGGCAATTCTTTTGACAACTAAAGCGGTGGTCACTGATTTGCCGGAGAAAAAAGATTCCACTTGCCCGGCGCCTCCGGCTGGAATGGGCGGAATGGAAGGAATGGGCGGAATGCCGGGAATGGGAATGTAATTTAAAATTGGAAATTAATATTTTAATAGGCGGCGATTCACATCGCCGCCTTTTTTGATTTTTTTAAAACGATATTTTTTTGAAGGCGACAATATATTGAACCTGTTGAATCTGAGATTCAACAAGTTCAGTTTCCTGTTTGAAGGCGAGAATATATATTCTCGCCTTCTTTTTTTAAATTCCTTGACATTTTTTTTTAAACTTTGCTATTTTTAAGATAACAAAAAGGAGGGAAT
>CBDVEN010000007.1:0-11384 GCA_965373025.1 uncultured bacterium
AACCGCCTGCGGGTCAAGGTCAACGCCATAGATATTGGATAAAAGAATTTCACTTTTGGTTCTTTGATCTCCAACATTGCCAAAATCTTTGTATTTATCATTAATGGCTTCCAACGCTTTGGTCAGAAATGAACCGGAACCGCAAGCAGGGTCTAAAACTTTAATCTGCTTTAACTCGTGCATGCTTTTCACTTCTTCTAATTTTTTGCCCAGCGTATTTTCAACAATATAATCAACAATAAATTTCGGCGTATAATAAATTCCCTGCTCTTTTCTTTTTTTTCGCGACTTGGCTTTAATTTCTTTTTTGTCTTCTATTTTTAACAACTTGCCTGATTTGCCTGTCTTATCAATTTCTATCGGGTTTTGCGCAATGTAGCCAAGATAACTTTCATAAACTCCGCCAAGAATATTAACTGGAATTTTTTCAAAATCATATTCATAAACAGCGCTTCCGTAAAGCATATTAATTACTGTAATTATTTTGTCGTCATATTCTTCCCATTTTTCGCAAGCATGTTCTTTAAATAAATTTGAATTGTAAATATCGTCCAATTCCCTGAATTTTTTTATCATTAATTGAAATAGTTGATCCTTTTTGCCTCCTGCTTCCCATTCCCTAAGAATTGGCTTAAGCGTCGGCTCTTCCAACCTTCTGTCTTCTAAAACTCTAATAAACACCAATCTATCTAAAATTCTTTGCACTCCTTCGTCAAGCGTTTCTTTATCTAAATTTTTATTCCATGTTTTAAAACTTTCAGTTAAAATTTCGCGGGCTTTTTTCAAATCGCTATATAGTTTTTCATTGACTGTTAATTTTTTAATTTTCTTGCCGTGCTTTATCGCATATTGGTCTAAAGTGTTTTTCTCAAAACTTTCTTTTGACAACAACCACAACCGATCAAAATCGGAAATATATTCGTTGTATGGAATTTCAAAAATCAACTTATCAATTAGTAATTTTGACTGGGCTTGCGCGTTGAAAATTTTTACGCCTTCAAAATCAGTAAGCACCGCCCATGTTACGCCTTTATTCCATGAATAATTAATCGCCTGTCTGGCGTGCGTTTCAATATCTAAATCCACCTTTAATGATTTTGCCTCAACAAAAAATTTTGTCAGACCTCCCAGCATAAAAGCATAATCAACCCTTTTGCCCTGCACATTAGTTTCCGACCAAACATTCATAGTAAAATCCCAACCCAAAGCTTCAAATAATGGCTGGATAAAGTGATCCTTTGTTTGTTGTTCGTTATAGCTTTTTATTTCCGCGTCAGATAATTTTTCGTATCTCTTAACCAATTTTTTGATTTTCAGTTTGGATTGTTTGTGGTTTATTTTTGACATAAAATTAAAGTTTTTAATTTTCTTAAGTTGTTTTAATTTGTCTTTAATTACTTTTATTTTACCTCAAAAAACCCTTCTTCGTCAAATTTTTAAAATAAAAAAACAGGCAATAAAATGTTTGTTGCCTGCTTTTTAGATATTCCAAAAACAATTAATTTTCTAATGAATATTTATTACCTTAAAAATAATCTGGCTATTCTTATTTCTTGATACGAAAAATCTTATTTTCTATTTTCTTATTATTTCCCAATACCCGCCTTTGGCTGGGCCGATTCTTTTTAATAATTTTTTTTGTTTTAATTGAGCAATATCTCTCTTAATTGTTTTTTCGTTAACCTTGAGTATATTCGCAAGTTCAATTATTGCCATTTTTTTATTTCTTTTAACATTTTTAAGAATTATAGCTGCTCTTTTTTCAGGGACATTTTCAGGGACATTTTCAGGGACATTTTCAGCCATCTTCAAATAAGACATAGTTGGCTTAAAAACAATATAAAAATGAATACCTGTAAAATCTATCTTTGGAAAAGGAGCGTTTTCTTTCCTGCAATACTCTTTCATTCTCTTCATTCCAGACCCAATCTTTTCCCCGAAATGTATTCTGGAAAATAAACCTGCAATAATTTTATTTCTTCTAAAAACGGTCTTTCCTAAAATAAAATAGCTTGGCTTAATCCAAATATTTTCTATTTGAATTCTATCAGGGAAAAATTTCAAAATATTATTATGACCGTGTTCAAAATAATTTTTATGCATTACTGAATTTATCACTGCTTCCCTAATTGCCTCAAAAGAATATTCATAAATATTTTCCCTTTGCGGCTTTCCAGTAAATTTGTAAGCGACTTTGGTGTATAGTTTAACGAAATCCATTACTTTATCTACAATTTCAAACAAGTTTCCTGTTATTTCTTTTCTGTCAATTATGTCCGATCCTTCTTTATCCTTGAATAAAACCACTGTAAACACTGACCAAGAAACAAATTTTTGAGGTTCTTTGGCAAAAAACAAAACTCCCGCGTTGTTAAATAATAATTTTTCTTTTTCTTTTTTGGCAACCCCAAGGTTTAATAATATTTTTTCTTTGCTTAATGTTTTTGATAAATTGCCCAATCTTAAAAAATCATTCAGTTTTCTCGCGTCAAAATCATAGGGAAATCTAAATTCGTTATTTATCTGCTCATCAAACCTTATTTTTCCTTCCCCAATCGCAAAATCTAAAATTTCGTCTCTTGTCATTTTTTGCGAGTTCGCGCCTTGTCTTAAATAAAATCCAGAAGAGCATTTGTACGGCTTGTCTTTCCCTTCTTCAACTTTTATAATAAGAATATTTTCAAATTCTTCCAAATTAATTTTTATTTGCGGATCGCAGTTTCTGGCGATATCCTGAATTTGCGATTTTAGTTTATTTGTTATTTTTATGCCTTTTATTTTTCCTTTATCATCCACGCCCAAAAATATCCTGCCGCCGTTAGAATTGGCAAAAGCAATAATTTCTTTATCAATACTGCCAGCGCTTTCCTTAAATTCTATTTTTAATCCCTCGTCCTGCTGTAAAATAAATTTTAGTTCTTTTTTCGTCATATAGTTTCAATATTATTATACCACATTTTTGACTCGCCCCGATGGTAACATGTATTACCGTATTATTTTTCTCCCTTTAATTTTTTAAGCCGCAATCGTATTCCGCCTTTTCTTTTTTTCTCTCTTGATTCAAAAATAATCTGGCTATTCTTATTTCTTTATAAGAAAAATCTTTGCCGAGTATTTCCTTCGCCGGAGACAGCAGCCAGTCCCCGGATTTTTGAAAAGCCGTTTTAATTTTTTCAAAACGATTTTTTAAAGGCCGCAAATATTCCAAATCAACATCCTCTTTTTTTTCTTTTAATTTTTCCAAATGGCTGATAATTGTCTCTTCAGTAAGCCCTCTTTGTTTTGCGATTTCTTTAATTGGCATTTTTTCCGCGATAAAAATTTTAGTTTTTTCAAAAGTTGAAATAATTTCTTTTTTCTGTTTTCCAATCCCTGCCTCATTGGCAATCCTTGCAACTTGCGGGAGAGAATGTAAAAATTGTTTCTGCGATTTTCTTTTTTCCTGAATATCTATTTTTTCAACATACTCAACCGCTTCCTGCGACATCTGTTTTAATATTTTATCTAATTCTATTATTTCCTGATTTACTAAAAGCGCCTCATCATTTATTCCCATAAGTTTCAAACCGTCAAGCGCGCTCAAACGGGAAAGCGCCACATATCCCATTCCTTCCAAAAAACATTTTGAAAGATCAATTTCCGCCGCGTCAAGATTCATTCCCTGGCTTTTATGCACTGTTATCGCCCAGGCAAGGCGGAGAGGAATTTGGCTAATCTCGGCTTTTGTCACATCTTCTTCTTCAATTCTCCAGCTCGCTGGTTCGGCGACAATATTTCTGCCTCTGAAAGTTCTGACAATAGGCAGTTTCTCATCATTAAATCCGATAATTTTTCCAAGAGTGCCGTTCACATAGCCGCGATCAAAATTATTTTTTATAAACATCACTTTAGCCCCTTTTTTAAGCTCTAATTTTTCAGGAGCCAAACAAGTTTTTTTGAGAACTTCCGCGATATTTTCCTGCCCTTTTATTTCCATATGATAGACAAATTTTTTTCCTTCTATTTCGTTCAAATGAAAATCATTGATCGCGTCAACATCCATATTGTGAGTATAAAGTTTAATCGGAGAAATATCCGATAAATTTTCCTGATATTTTTTGTTGAGCAATAATTCGCGGGATTTTTCAATCGCGTTTCCGCGAATGCAATTTAAAAGAGCGGTGAGCCCGTCGTCTTTTTGGCGGTGCTGTTCTTCAAGATAACATATCTTAATATCTAAATTTTGCCAAATGTCGGACTCGTTGATAAATTTCGGCTTGCCTTGTTTTTGCACTGGCGGAAGCTGAAAAAAATCGCCGGAGCAGACAATCTGCATTCCGCCGAAAGATCTGGCGCTGGCTTTGAACGCCTGGCAAATGCGGTTTATTATATCAAACTGAAAAGAATGAAGCATTGACACTTCATCAATAATAAGAACATTGGTATTTTTAAATCTTTTCCGAAGATAAGATCTTTTCAAAAGTTTTCTGATATCCTGCTCGGTAAGTTTGTCCTTTATTCCCATTCCCGACCAGGAATGAATGGTAACTCCGTCCATATGAGTAGCGGCGATTCCAGTAGACGCGGTTATCGCCACTCCTCGGCTGTTTTCTTTTAAATAAGAAATATATTTATTTAATAAAAAAGTTTTTCCGCTTCCCGGCTGGCCAGTCAGATAAATATTGTGCCCTAATTTTAATATATCCAAAGCATCTTGCTGTGTCATAAATTTTATATTTAAGAATTATTCGTTTGAGCATTTTTTGCCCATGACTTATTTTTTTCATTTGAATTATAACATAAAATTTTAATACCACCAATAAAAAAAATGATACCTGTTTTTTAGATATCATCATTGTTTTAGTTTGCGTGTTTGTTGTTTTAAAGCGGATGGCAATAAGCTTTTGCTATCGCTGATTATGAAATAACTGTTTGTTTTCCGTTTCCAGAGAAAATCGTAACATCTTTTTTTGTTTCTATAGAACCGAATATTTTTATCTTCTCGCCATTACCGCCAATAGTTTCAACCGGCACTTTTTCAAAACCGCAGAAACTAACTAAAACGTTTCCCTTTGGCATAACTTTCAACACTCCTTTTTCTAATTTTGCTGACGCGATTCTTTTTTCTGCAATGTCAAAAATATCTTTTGTTTTGCTACCAGTGATCAATTGAGTTTTTTCATGGATAACAACCATTTTCGATAAAAGAAATGAGTGCGACGTTTCCTTTTTGATAACAGCAAAAGAATTTTTTTCTTCTCCCATTTTTTTTCACCCCCTAATTTTTAAGGTACTTTCAATATATATCATTGGCGACAAAAAGTCAAATTAAAACAATGAATTTCAACCGATTAAAAAATCTAAAATAATCAAAATTAACTTTTTTATTTTCTATCTTTTTATTTATAAATTTCGTGCGTGCCGATGTTAAAATAAATCACATTGTTTTCTATTTTCTTTCTTTGTATTCTTTTTCGCCTTCAGCAATAATTTTCAAAGTTTCTGCTTCTTCTCGCAAAATCTTTTTTTGTTTGCTGAATTCGCGCATTTTTTCTTTTATTTCTTCATATTTTTTCAAAGGCAAAACAACTACTCCTTCATTTTCGAGAATTTCTTTTGACAGTATTAAATTTTTAGATAAAGTTGCCATATATTTTTATTATACATAAAACGAAATTTATGTCAAGATTTTATTTTCTTTAATTGATTACAAAAGAAGTTTTCTCAAAAACTAAAAACAACCCTCCTGCTTTATTTTTTTCAGGCAAGTTATTTATCTATTTTCATTATCCCCTTGCGGTTCTTGCGGAATTTTTCCAAAACTTTCAAACGCCCTTAAAATTTCTAAAGGCATCGCGAAAACAACAGTGTTTGATCGATCAGAGCTAATGTCATTTATTGACTGAAGAGTTCTCAAATGCAGAGATCCTCTTGACCCGGTCAATATTCGCGCCGCTTTAGCCATATTGTCTGCCGCGATCACCTCTCCTTCGGCTTTAATAATTATCGCTCTTTTTTCTCTTTCCGCTTCTGCCTGTTTTCCGATTACCCGTTTCATTTCTTCCGGCAAGATTACATCTTTCAATTCTACATTATCAACTTTAATTCCCCAAGGATCAGTCGCCTTGTCTATAATGCTTCTTATGCTTTCTGAAACCTTGTCTCTCTGGGAAAGAAGATCGTCCAGCTCCACTTGTCCAACAGCGTTTCGCATTGTTGTTTGCGCTAATTGAGAAATAGCGTAATAAAAATCTTCCACTTCCAAAACCGCTCTATCGGCTTCGCGGACTTTGTAATAAATAACCGCGTTGACGCTCACTGAAATATTATCTTTGGTAATCGCTTCCTGATTCGGCACATCAACCGCTTTTACACGCAAATCAATTTTTCTGTAAAACTGAAAAATCGGAATAACAATCCGCCAACCCGGATCCATCAAGCCGCTGTATTTTCCCAAAGTAAATTTAACGCCTTTTTCGTACTGATTAACCTGCTTAATGGAAATCAGAATAAAAGAGATAATAAAAACAGCAATTCCTAAAATTATAAAAGTTGTATCTTCCATAATTATTGTTTTATAATTATTTTACGGCTTCCTAATTTTTCGACCTTTACCCTGTGAAATCTTTTACTAAAAGTAAAAGAAAATCTTTGATTTTATTTCACTGGGTTTATATTATTTTAACATATTTTTCCGTTATATTCCATTTTAAAAACAGTTTTCTAAAAGTTTTAATCTTTAAATTCTTTTAAAACTTCAAAATCCTTTTTTAAAATTTCTTTCATATTGGAATTATAAGCGGCGGCGGCGGGATGGTAAAATGAAATAATTTTAAGATCGCCGCTTTTATCAACAGGGTCAAAAATATTTCCGTGAATTTTGCTGATGCCTTGAATCTGGTCTTTTAATCCGTATTTTTCCAAAATAAAACCGGTGGAAAAATTTCCCAAGGCGCAAATTACTTTGGGATTTATAATCTCAATTTGTTTTTCTAAATAAGGCGTGCAGGCCTCAATTTCTTTTTTCTCCGGATTGCGGTTTCCCGGCGGGCGGCATTTTAGAATATTGGCAATGTAGACATCTCCTCTTTTAATCCCGACAGATTCTAAAAGTTCGTCCAAAATTTTCCCGGCCGCGCCGCAAAACGGAACTCCGGTAAGATTTTCCGATGCTCCTGGAGCTTCGCCGATAAACACTATTTTTGCCTGATGATTCCCCTGTCCGATCACTGGAAATTTTCTTGTTTCAAAAAGCGGACATTTCTGGCATTTTAAAACGTCATCCTTTATTTTTTTAAGCTGTTCGTCAATTTCGGTTTTGTTCATAAAATTATTTTTTATTTTAAAATCCAATATATTCAATTTCTTCCATTAATTGCAAATCAAATTTATTCCTCACTTTTTGCTTTATTAAAGAAATTAAAATCACCACATCTTTAGCGCTAGCGTTTCCGGTATTAATGATAAAATTATTATGCTTTTCCGAAATTTGAGCGCCACTGATTTTTTTTCCTTTTAAGCCGGCGTTTTCAATCAGCCAACCGGCTGGAATTTTTCCAGCTTGGCGAAATTGCTCTAATTTTGGGCATTTTTTAAACGCTTCCGGAGAAATTTCTGAAAAAAGAATATTTTTAAAAACGCTTCCGACAGACGGGTATTCAAGTGGCTGAACAGATTTTCTTTTTTGAAGATACTCCTGAATCTTTTTTCCAGAGATTTCTGAATCGCCTTTTTTAAATCGGATTTTCGCCGCAAGAACAATTAAATTTTTATTGTATTTAAAAATACTTTTTCTATATCCAAATTTACAATCTTTATTTTTTAAAATTTTAACTTTTGAGTTGTAGCTTTGAGCTTTGAGTTTTGAGTTTTGAGTTTCTCTCTCTTGAATATCCAAAACTTTTACTGTTTTTACAAAATCGCTTATTGAATAATTAAACGCTCCCGCGTTTCCACGAATCGCTCCGCCTAAAGTTCCCGGAATTCCAGCCGCCCATTCCATTCCTGTTAAATTTTTTTCAACTGAATATTTAACTAAAGTTCCTAATTTTGTTCCAGCGTCAGCATAAATAGTTTTAGATTCCGGCTTTCTACTTTCTACTTTCAACTTTCTACTTTCTACTTTTATTATTATTCCATCAAATCCTTTGTCGGAGATTAAAACATTGCTTCCGCCGCCCAGAATAAAATATTTAAGATTTAATTCTTTTGCCGTCTCAACGGCTTTTTTAATTTCTTTTTCATTTTCAGCAATAAAAAAATACTTGGCAGGACCGCCGATTTTAAAAGTAGTGTAATCTGCTAAAAGCACATTCTCCTGAATATTTGGCAATTTATGTTTTATATTAATCATAATCTAATATCATAAATTAATTTCAAAGTTCAAAGTTCAAATTATTCCAAACCAAACCCAAAGTCCAAATGTCAAATTATTTCTTTTTAGATTTTGGATTTTGATATTGATTTGGCATAATTTGGAACAATTTAGATTTTGGATTTTCATCAGTTTTCTTTCATTAAACTCCTTATCATTTTATAAATATCCCCTGCTCCCATTACTAATATAATATCATTTTTTCGCGCGTTTTCCAAAATTAATTTTTTCGTTTTTTCTAAATCTTCAGCGAATAAAACTGTTTTTTCTTTTGAGCGCTTTTTTATTTCTCTAACTAAATCCAAAGAGTTTACATCGCTGTCTTTTTTTTCTTCTCTTCCAACAACATCAAAAATCTTGCTGAGGATTACCATATCCGCAGAGTCAAATGATTTAACAAAATCATTAAATAATTTTTTCGTTCGATTGCGCTGATGCGGCTGGAAAATAGCAATGATTTTTTTGCCTGGATAAAAATTTTTCGCTCCTTTAATCGTTGCCTCAACTTCTGTTGGATGATGCGCGTAATCAGAAATAATTTTTGCTCCGTTTATTTCCCCGACTAACTCAAATCTTCGCCAAATTCCCTGAAAATCAGCCAAAGTTTTTTTAATAATTTCCGGTTTTATTTTAAGTAAAAGCGCCGCCGCAATCACGCCTAACGCGTTATAAATATTAAAAATCCCCGGAACTTTCAAGACAAACTCTCCGAGATTTTTTTCTTGAAAGATAATTCTAAATCTCGTTTCGCCCGAACCAAAAATAATATCACTCGCTTGTAAATCAGATTTTTCATTTATTCCGAAAGTAATAACTTTTAATTGCGAATTATTAATTTTTAATTTTTCGCTTTGAGTTTTAAGTTGTGGTTTTGAGTTTTGAGTTTTGAATTTTGAGTTCTTATCTACATTACTTTTTAAAACTATACGAGTAAATTTTATTTTATCTTTATTGATTACAAGAATATTGTCCTTCAATAAATGCTCAACAAATTTTTCGAACGCGCTTTGATAATCTTCTAAATTTTTATAATAATCCGTGTGGTCTAATTCAATATTATTCAAGATAATAATTTTCGGATAATAATTTAAAAAGGCCCTCTTATATTCACAGGCCTCAAAAACAAAATATTCACTTTTTCCCGCAACAGCGTTTCCGCCAAAATCAGCAACCTTGCTTCCAATAACAATCGTCGGATCTAATCCAGCTTTTTTAAGAATTAAAGCAAGCATTGAACTTGCGGTAGATTTTCCGTGAGTTCCACAAACAGCAATCCCGAATTTTTCTTTTGTCAAAAATCCAAGCGCTTGAGGATAAGTAAAAATGGGGATGTTAAGTTTTTTCGCTTTGATAATTTCAGAATTATCTTCTGGGACAGCCAAAGTGCAAATAACTAAATCAACATCATCAGCCAAATTTTTTCTCTGATGCCCGATAAAAATTTTTGCCCCCATTTTTTTTAACTCATCAGTAATTTCTGATTCTTGGCAATCCGAACCTGAAACTTTTTTCCCTTGCCAAATCATCAACTTCGCAATCGCGCTCACTCCGATTCCTCCAATTCCGACAAAATGTATTTTTTTAATATTATTGATATTCACAAATTTTTTTATTTGCCAGAAACCGAGCGCCTAAAATTTTAAACGCTCGGTTTTTGTATTTTTTAAGATTATTCCTTATTTTTCCAATTCCTTATCAACAACCTTCTTAAATTCTTCATACGGCTGAGCGCCGTTAATTACTTGATTATTAATGAAGAAAAACGGCGCGCCACTGATGCCGAATTCTTCTCCTTCTTTTTTCTGATTTTTAACTTTTTCTTCATATTTTCCAGAATCAAGACAACTGTTGAATTTTTTTGTGTCTAAAGAAATTTCTTTTGCCATTCCTTTAATTTTTTCTACGCTTAAATCATCCTGACTGGCAAACAATTTTTCATTCATCTGCCAAAATTTATTTTGGTCGCCGGCGCATTCAGCCGCCTCTGCCGCTTTCTGAGCGTCTTTATGGAAATCCAAAGCAAGATGTTTCCTAACTAATCTAATTTTATCTTTATAATCATCAAAAAGTTGTTCAACTGTTTGATGCGCTTTGGAACAATAAGGGCACTGATAATCGCTGTATTCAATAATTGTTATCTTGGCGTCTTTCGGCCCTTTCTGTGAATCTGAATCTTTAACCGACGGAGTTTCCAAATATTGGCAAGTCGGTATTCCCGCTTTTACAGCGTCAAATAAATACTGGCCGTCTTTTTCAATAAGTATCTCCGCTAATTGCTCATAATTTTCAACTTCTTTTATCTTATCGTCGAAAATAAACGCTGGAATTGTTTTAATTTCAAATTTTTTAATTAAATCTTTTGCTTCCTCCGAATCAATTTCTAACATTTCAACTTTAATCGTCGGAGAAATATTTCTTTTGATTAAATCGGTAATTGAAGTCGGGCTTAATTCAGTAGTTGAAGTCGGATCGCATTTTTCATCGCCTCTAATGCCGATTGCTTTTAAGCTAATAATCGGTTTGTCATAAGCAACGCAAGTTTTTCCGCCGCATTCAAAAACTTCTGAATCTCCATTTGATGAAATTCCTGAAATTCCGTCTGATGAACTGCCGCCGATAAATCCAATTCCCAAGCCGACTATCAAAAAAGCAGCCGCTATTTTAAAACTGGAATTCTTTTTTTGGAAAGAACATGCTCTCCTGTGAGGCAGCGCTTTTCCTTCCGCCTCATTGTTTTCTAAGTTTTTTGTTTCCATAATTTTTCCTTTTTTAAATTATTATTTATAAAAAATTAAAATATTATTAAAACTTATTTGCATACGCGCATCATATTTATTAACTTTTAACTTTATGAACTTTCAACTTTTAACTTACTTTTCCTCCAGCTTTTTCAATTTTCTCTTTCGCGCTTTTTGAAATCAAACAATTTTTTACAATTAACTTCTTTGTAATCTCTCACTGTCCTAAAATTTTAGCTCCTAATTTAATATTATCAATTAAACTTTTTTTGAGCAACTCGCCAGGAGTAATC
>CBDVEN010000008.1:0-11237 GCA_965373025.1 uncultured bacterium
GACTTAAGCTGCCAGAGTATATTATGGAATGGTGGCAGCACTCTGTGACGGAGTAAAAACATTAAAAACAATAAAATTAAAAAACCAAAAAAGAGGCCTAAAAACCTCTTCTTTTTTCACTGTCCATGCTTAATGACAATTACATCTCCGTCTTGGACAATATAATCTTTTCCTTCAAAACGAATCAAACCTTTTGCCAGAGCGTTTTGAAATCCGCCAACTTCAAGAAGTTTGCCCCATTGGATTACTTCAGCTTTAATAAATTTTTCTTCAAAATCAGAATGAATTGCACCGCCGGCTTGAGGCGCTTTTGAATTTTTTTTAATCGTCCAGGCGTGCGTCTCGTCTTCTCCGGTGGTAAAAAAAGTAATTAAATTTAAAATCTGATAGGACTTTTTAATCAAGTCGTTCAAATTCGTTTCTTTAATTCCCAATTCTTTTTTTTCTTCCTGCGAAAGTTCTGATATTTCCAGATTTTCTTTTGCGTCCATTGTTAAATAAGAAAAATTCTGCTTTTCAATTTCTGCTAAAAGTTCTTTTGACAGTTCTTCGCCTTTTGAATTTAAAAGATAAATTATCGGCTTGGCAGTCAAAAATTGTATTTGATTAATAATTGACAGAGCTTTTTCGTCTAATTTTCCCGCGTTTTCTTTCAGATATTGGATAATTAGTTTTCCTTGATCAAGCTCTTCCCTGATTTTTTCAAAAATTTCCTTTTCAACAATCGCTTCTTTGCGGTTGCTTTTAATTTCTTTATTTAAATCGCTAATCCGTTTTTCAATCGTTTCCATATCTTTTAAAATCAATTCAGTGTTGATGATTTTAATATCGCGAAGCGGATCAATTGTTTTTTCCGTATGGACAATTTCTGATTTTTCAAAAACGCGGACAATATGAATAATCGCGTCAACTTCCCTGATGTGCGATAAAAACTGGTTGCCCAAGCCCTCTCCTTTGTTCGCCCCTTTGACCAATCCGGCGATATCAACAAATTTAATTACCGCTGGAATAGTTTTTTTTGAATGAAAAAAAACTGCCAGTTTTTTCAGCCGTTTGTCAGGAACTGAAACAATTCCGGTGTTCGGCTCAATGGTGCAAAAAGGATAATTTGAAATATCAATTTCCTTTTTGGTAAGCGCCTTAAATAATGTTGACTTACCGACATTGGGCAAACCGATGATTCCAATAGACATAATGTTTATTTTGAAATTTCATCAAATAACTGATATAGCAATTTTGTTCTTTTCTTTTTTTCTTCTTTCGGGCGATCGGTTGCGGTGATGTCAGCTAAAATTGTTCCCAAAATTCTTTCAATTAAGCCAGCTCTCATCAATGCTGAAAAATTTTTTATTTTTAAAACATTTTTATTTAATTTTTCAAACTCGTTTAGCCATTCGTTAATTCCTTTTTTCCATTCTGAATATTTTTTATGATAATCTTCTCCCATCATACAATCCGCCCAAATAATAAAAGTCAATTCATAACCTTCGGGATACATTTTTGAATGGGCAAAATCAGTAAGATAATATTGTTTTTTATCTTTTACTTTGAAAATTTCTTTTGGTTTAAAATGCCCGTGGCACCAAACCATTTTTCTTTTTTGGAATTCTTTATCTATTATTTTACATCCTTTTTCAAAACGGGGAATAAATTCATTAGAAATTAAAATCGGTAAATTATTTTTTGAAATAACTTGTTCCGCCTCTTTATTATTGGCTAACTCCAGCCAGCGGTTAATTCTAAAGAGATGAAATTTATTTGCCGGCAGATTTTCAGTTAAAGTTAATTTTCTAAACGGCGCTTTTGAAAAATTTTTGTGGTACTCAAAATAAATATTTAAAAATTCTTCTTTTTCATTTTTATTCAACGGCGGTTGGAAAAACTTGCCATTGGAAAGTTTTTCCATTACTAACCATCCTTTATAAATTGAGATTCTCTGTGAGGCATAAAGTTCTGGCGCTTTTAAAATCTCGCTTTTATTTTGTTCATTGAATTTTTTATGTGAAACTGTTTCATCAGTCATTCGCGGATCATCATAAACTTTCAATACGGCCGGATTATTTTTATAAATGCCAGAAAAAATTACATTTCGGATTTTACCGGCACTGTAATATTCTCCCTGATAAATTTTCTTTTCAATAACAAAATTATTTTTTTTAGCGATCTCTTTTCCCCAAATTTCTAAATTTGATTTAAGCATAATAGTAATTTTTAATTTTAAATTTCCAACGCTTTCAATCCCGGCAGTTTTTTTCCGGACAAAAATTCCAGCATTGATCCGCCGCCAGTGGAAACAAAATCCATTTTATCAATCAATCCGAATTGGTTTAAGGCGAAAATTGTGTCGCCGCCACCGACAATTTTATAACCGTTGCTTTTGGCGACCGCTCCAGCAACTTTTTTTGTTCCTTTGCTATATTCTTTTTCTTCAAATTTTCCCATTGGCCCGTTCCAAATTATGGTTTTAGAATCTGAAATTATTTTTGAATACATCTTTGCAGTTTCGGAACCAATATCCAAAATTTTATTATCACCAATTTTTCCAATAGCGGATAATATTATTTTATTTTTATCATTGCAAACAACTGCGTCAACTGGAATATGCAATTTATTGTCTTTAAAACTAATTTTCCTGGCTTCATTCAAATCAATATCGCTCAATAAAGAATTTCCAATATCAATTCCTTGCGCTTTTAATATCACATTTGCCACTATTCCGCCAACTAAAATATTATCAAACTTATCTAATAAATATTCTATTATTGGCACTTTGGTTTTTGCTTTTGCTCCACCAACAATAATCGTCGCTGGTCTCTCGGGATTATTAATCGCTTCTGATAAAATACTAATTTCTTTTTCTAAAAGCAGTCCCGCGTACAGCGGCAAAAATTTTGTAATCGCGCAAACAGAAGCGTGCTGGCGATGAGAAACTGAAAAAGCGTCATTGATGTAAATTTCCGCGAAACTCGCCAACTTTTTTGCAAAATCCAAATCATTTTTTTCTTCTTCTGAATGAAAACGGAGATTTTCCAAAAGCAAAATTTCGCCGCTTTGCATTTCGTCCACTTTTTTTTCTACTTGCGAACCAACACAATCAGAAGCCATTATTATCGGCAGGTTTAAAATTTCAGAAAGTTTTTTTTGAATCGGCTTTACTGATAATTTTTCAATAATTTTTCCTTTTGGCCGTCCCAAGTGAGTAGCTAAAATTATTTTACAATTTTCTTTCAGCAAATATTTTATTGTCGGCAATCCTGCTTTAATCCGCCAGTCCTCTTTCCCGTTAATTTTTCCGTCACTACCCAAAGGCGCGTCAAATCCAACCCGAAGAAAAACTTTTTTGTTTTTTAGATTAAGATTGTGAATGGTTTTAAGCATATTATTTTTTACACTTCAATAATCACCGGCAAAACCATTGGCCTTCGCTGGGTTTTTTTGAAGAGAAATTCTCCGATTTTGTCGCGGATGGTTGATTTTACATAATTCCAATTCGCCGAATATTCAGGGCTAAGTTTTGGAGCGACAATTTTTGCCACTTCTTTTTTTGTTTCTTCCAAAAGTTCTTTTGATTCCCTAAGATAAATAAAACCGCGCGAAATAATATCTGGTTCGCCGATTATTTTTCCGGCTTTGCTGTCAACAATGATAATAATAGTGAACATTCCGTCGCGAGCCATCATCTGCCGGTCGCGGAGCACAACTTCTCCGACATCGCCAACGCCAAGCCCGTCAACCATTACATAATGGGAAGGAATTTTTTCTTGCGTTAATTGCCCGTTTCCATGGGAATCAAATTTTATTATTTGTCCGTTATTGGCGAGAAAAATATTTTCAGGTTTTACATTAACGGTTTCGGCTAAGTCGGCGTGAAGCTTCCGCATATAATAATTTCCATGAATAGGAATAAAATACTTGGGCCTGGCTAAATAAATCATCATTTTTAAATCTTCCTGCTGGGCGTGTCCTCCGGCATGGACATCCATCATTTTGTAATGAATTACATTAGCGCCTTGGCGATAAAGCAAATCTTTAATTCCCTGAACGGTTCTTTCGTTTCCCGGAATAACCGAAGAAGAAAAAACAACAGTGTCTTTTTTGTGGATTTTAATATGGCGGTGTTCGCCGTTGATAATTCTCATTAAAACCGCGTTGTCTTCTCCTTGGGCGCCGGTGCAAAGAATGGCAATATTTTTTTCCGGATAATTTTTAATCTGCTTTGCGCTGATTAAAGTATTTTTTTTAACTTTCAAGTAGCCGAGTTTTCTGCTGATTTCAATATTTGATTTCATACTATAGCCGTCAATAGCGACTTTGCGATTGTATTTTTCCGCCAAAGTGATAATCTGCTG
Organism: uncultured bacterium; assembly: GCA_965373025.1. GTDB lineage: Bacteria > Patescibacteriota > Minisyncoccia > JAHIHE01 > DAOWLE01 > DAOWLE01. Next base: position 4,350 of record CBDVEN010000008.1, read on the forward strand.
AATTCTGCTGATTAAAGAAGAAAAGGTTGTGGCAATAATTCTACCATCGGCGTTTTGAAAAATTAGATCAAGCGCTTCGCCGATTGTTTTCTCGGAAATTGAATGTCCCGGCGTTTCAGCGTCGGTTGAATCGGAAAAAAGCCCGAGTATTCCTTCGTCGCCGATTCGCGCGATTTTTGCGATGTCAGCCGGATTGTCGTCAACCGGATGGGGGTCAAATTTAAAATCGCCGGTATGGACGAAATTTCCAACCGGAGTTTTAATAATTATTCCAAAAGTGTCTGGGATGTTATGATTAACTCGGAAAAATTCTATTTTAAAACATCCCAAATTCAAAACATCTTCAGCTTTGATTGAATGAAGATTTATTTTTTTATTTGGAAATTCTTCCTGTCGCCGGGAAATAATTCCGCAAGTTAGCGGACCGCCGAAAATCGGCGGATTTCCAATATTGTCAATCAAGAGCGGAATTGCGCCAATGTGGTCATAATGCCCGTGGGTGATAATCACCCCGCGGATATTTTTTTCTCTTCCTCTGAGATAACTGATATTGGGAATTATATAATCAATTCCCGGCATATTCTCTTCGGGAAATTGCAATCCCATATCAATAATAATAATGTCTTTGCCGTATTCAAAGAGCATCATATTTCGGCCGATTTCTTCCAATCCGCCCAAGGCGACAACTCGTAGATTTTTTTGTTTTTTTCTTGTTTTTGTCATAATAATAAATTTAAAGTTTGTGCCCAGGGGGAGATTCGAACTCCCAAGCTCTTACGAGCATTAGCTCCTGAAGCTAACGTGTCTGCCAATTTCACCACCTGGGCTTTTTTAATTTGACAAATTGTTTTAAAAAATGTTATGTTATTTATATAGGAGGAAAATAGAAAAATAAAAATGCCGCAAAGAGTAGTTAGAAAATGCGAATACGATGATGAATTTCAGTGTTTATCCAAGCACATTAGACAATTAATGGAATTAATAGAAAAAGATTCTGAGATAAACTACGAAGGATTTCAGTTAAAACAAGCGTTAAGAGAAATTGTCAGAGAATTAATAAAGATTAAAAAAGAATTGTATGAATTGCGAGGATGGAAAAAATAGGAGGTGATATGAAATGAAAGAAGAGACAATGAAAAATCTTGAAGCTGGATCTATTAGTTTTGCAGCAACAACTATGTTCATTGGAGCATTCACATTTTTTTTACAACATTGGCATATATCAATAGTTGCTTTTTTCATCGCTGCAATATCGTTTTTAATAGCGTACCTTGTAAAGAGAGCAAGATATTTGTTGTTAGAGGACGAATTGAAAAAAGCAAAATTATCAGAAAAAATGTCAAGTTTTGCTCTTGAAGATACCATTTGAAATCTACAACAAATTCCCAAACTTCCCATTAGAAATCAAAATTTCTAAATGGGATTTTTTTTATTTCTTTTTCTGGATTCCCGTTTTCATGGGAATGACAGAGAAAAGATGAAAACGATAAAAATGACTATTTCTTTTTTGCAAAACTTCCTTTAATAATTTCTCCGAGAGCTTTTTCAAAATTTTTCAGAGAAAGCTTGATTGAGTAATTATAATCTCCTGAATTGACAAAAAGATTTTTTTGCCGGAAAAGCGCGCGGTCGGCAAAAACAGGAAAATCAAAGATAGATCCGAAGCACGGAGTTGCTCCGATTTTTCCCTGAATATTTTTTTTCATCCAGGGCTCTTTGGCAAATTCAGGCGGTTTGATTTTCAGATTTTCTTTTTTCGCCCAGCCGCTCGCCGCTTTTTTGAATTTCATTTTGTCCAAGTTTTTATTTGCTGGAATTAAAACCAGAACAGCTTTGCTTGGCGCTATTTTCATAACCAAAGTTTTGACGGTTTCCTGCGGTTTGATATGCTGAGTTTCTGCTGAATCCAAAGCAGTGTAGACAGTTTTATGCTCAACGATTTCATACTTAATTTTTGAATCGCCAAGAAATTTTAAGAGTTTTTTTAAAATCATAATTGTAAAATTTAAGATTTAAATTGTCATTCCTGCGAAGGCAGGAATCTACGAATATAATTTTATTTATTGTAATAGTGGATTCCCGCCTACGCGGGAATGACAGAAGGACAAATGTGTAAATTATGTTATCAAACTTTTTCCGGTCATTTCAACCGGCTTTTTTATTTTCATTATTTCCAAAATCGTCGGCGCGATATCTGATAAAATCCCTCCTTGACGTAGCTTCCAGCTTTCGGCTTCCAGCTTTCGGCTTACTATTATAAACGGAACTGGATTTTTGCTGTGCATTGTTAAAACATCGCCTGTTTTTAAATCAATCATTTCGTCGGAATTTCCATGATCAGCGGTGATAATACAAGTTCCTTTCTTTTTTAAAATTTCTTTCGCTATTTCTTCAACACATTGATCAACAACTTCAGCGGATTTTATTGCCGCGCCCAGATTTCCCGTATGCCCAATCATATCTGTATTGGCAAAATTAATCGCGTAAAAATCATAAACATCTTTTTTAATATTTTTTGTTATTACTTGAGTAATTTCATAAGCAGACATTTCCGGCTTTTGAGCATAGCTGGCAACTTTCGGAGAAGGAATCATTATTCTTTTTTCATTGCCAACTGGATTTGCGTGCCCGCCGTTAAAAAAATAAGTGATATGCGCGTATTTTTCTGTTTCAGCAATGTAAAGCTGCTTAATTTTTTTAAGAACTGCCGGTAGAGTTTTTTCAATATCATGGCTTTTGAAAGCGGTCTGGCAGGGAAGGTCCGGGCCAAAATCAGTCATCGCCACAAAAAAAAGATTTTTTAATTTAGTCCGTTTTCGTACATCACGAAAGCAAGGATCCGTATTATCGTTTTCTATCTCTTCAATTTTATCCAAAACAAAAAGTTTACTTAACTGCCTTGCTCTGTCTGATCTTAAATTAAAGAAAATTATCGCGTCATTATTCTGAATTTTAGCGGTTGGTTTTTTGTTTTTATTGCAAATTATCGCCGGCAGAATAAATTCATCAGAAAGCCCTTTGGCGTATGCTTGCTCAATTGCTTCTTTTGCGGAAAAAGATTTTTCTCCCTTGCCGTCAATCATTGCCTGGTACGCTTTTAATAATCTTGGCCAATTTTTGGTTCGGTCCATTCCGTAAAACCGTCCGCCAATAGTTGCGATCTTTCCCAGTCCAAAATTTTCTAATTTTTTTTCTAACTTATCTAAAAATTTCAAGGAACTTCGCGGCAGAGTGTCCCGTCCATCAGCAAAAAGATGGAGATAAACCCTTTTTACTTTTTGCAGCTTTGCCAAAAGAAGAAGGGCGCTCAAATGTTTTGGATTGCTGTGAGGGCTGTCCTTGCTGCTCAAAAGCCCGATCAGATGCAAAGAAGAATTATTGACTTTTGTATGGTTTATCGCTTTTCTTAAAGCAAGGTTTTTAAAAAATTTTCCCGATTCAATCGCTTCGCTTATATATTGCGAATCCTGTTTAACAATTCGCCCGGCGCCGATATTCAAATGCCCAGCTTCTGATCCGCCCATTTGGTTTGCTTCCAATCCAACAGCCGAACCGGTTGCGTTCAAAGTCGTGTTCGGATATTTTTTTAAAAAACCGTCAATATTCGGCGTGCTTGCCAAAGTAATTGCGTTTCCTTTTGAAGGCGGAGCAACGCCCCAGCCGTCTAAAATTATAAGAACGAAAGGTTTATTTTTCATATATATTGTTTTTTTATCGTCATTGCGAACGAAGCGCGGCAATCCCAAACTTTTAAAGAATTCTTATTTTATCCGAAGGCGACATTCGCGAATGTCGCCTTCTGTTTTCCGTTTAACCAAGCCATTTTCTGCTATTGACATTCTTTTCAAAATATGTTATAATGCGACGATAAGATGAAAAGATAATTTTTGTCTTACAACTTGTCTATTTCTTTTTTAAAAAGAATTTAGACGAGGGTCAAGTAATCTTGATTTAAAATAGTTCTTTGGAAAAACTTTTTTTGCTTCCATTAAAAATAGAAAATATTCCCCTTTTTGTTTTTAATGGAAGTGAAAAAAATGAAAAATAAATATGTAAGAATGAGAAAAGGAAGAAGAACGTTCAAGGGAAAGCTAAAAAAGCAAAAAAGAGAGCAGATAAGAAATCGAGATAGAGAACAAAGAAGAGAAGATGAATTAGAAGATTGGGAAAATCGGATGCAAACTAATGAAGATTACGCATCAGACGCTCATTATTATACAGATTATTAAGGAGTCAATGGTAGAATTCTACAAAAGAATTTTATTACACTCCTTCTTTTTTTTATCTCAAAATTTCAAAAAATCCCCCTTAATCCCCCTTAAAAAAGGAGAAAAATTAATTTAAAATTTCGATTTTAACAACGGGATTGCCGCGCTCCGCTCGCAATGACAGTGAGTAATTCAGTTTTGAATTTTAAGTTGTGGTTTTGAACTTTGAGTTTTAACTTTTGAGTTCTTCCTCTATTTTCATCAACCGATTATATTTTGCCAATCTTTCGCTTCGGGAAAGCCCGCCTGTTTTTATAAAGTCAGCGTTAACGGCGACAGCCAGATCAGAAATAAAATCATCGCAGGTTTCTCCGGACCGATGCGAAATTATTATTTTCCAATTGGCTTCTTGAGCCGCACGCGCCGCTTCAATTGTTTCGGTTAAAGTTCCGATTTGATTTGGTTTGATGATTACCGCGTTGGCGCAATTTTCTTTAACCGCTTTTTTTATTCTTTCAATATTGGTTGCCGTTAAATCATCTCCGACAATCAAAATTTCTTTATCTATTTTTTCCCATTTATCTTTTGACAATTTCCATCCATCCCAATCGTCTTCCGCTAATCCGTCCTCAACGCTGATTAAATTATATTTTTCAATCCATTCCGCGTAAAGCGTGATCAACCTTTCTTTTTCCAAAGAAATTTTATCTAATTTTAAAACATATTTTTTTTCTTCTGAATTGTAAAAAGTTGTCGCCCCGGCGTCAATCGCCAGTCCGATTTCTTTTCCCAGTGAATATTTAGAAAGTTGGATTGCTTTTAAAATGAATTCAAACGCTTGAAAATTGGCGTTTAAATTTGCTCCATAACCGCCCTCATTTCCAATATTGGTGTTTAAATTATTTTCTTTAAGTATTTGTCCGAGAAAATGAAAAATTTCCGAACCGGCTCTCACTTGCTCTTTAAAACTTTTCAAGCCGATTGGAACGACCATAAATTCCTGAATGTCCAAATTATTATCCGCGTGAAGCCCGCCGTTGAAAATATTGAACATAGGAACTGGGAAATGATTGCCAAGACCCGGTCTCGGCAACCGTGCCGAGACCGGGTCTTGGCACTCAGCTGAAAGATATTTATACAATGGTATTTTTTTTTCTAAAGCGGCAGCGCGGGCGCAGGCGAGCGAAACACTCAAAATAGCGTTTGCTCCGAGCGAGGATTTATTTTTTGTCCCGTCCAATTCAATCATTACCCGATCAATTTCTTTTTGATTAAAAACTTTTTTTCCTTTGAGAGCCGGAAAAATTTTTTGATTAACATTTTCACAAGCGCGTAAAACTCCTTTTCCAAAATATCTTTTTGAATCGTTATCGCGCAATTCCAACGCTTCATAGCTTCCGCAGGAAGCGCCCGAAGGGACGCAAGCCCGCGCCTGAATTCCGCTGTCTAAAATTATTTCAGTTTCCAATGTCGGATTTCCTCTTGAGTCCAAAATTTCCCGCGCATTGATTTTTTTAATTTTTGCCATATTTTTATTTGTAATTTACAGTTTAATTATCATTCCTGAAATGAATTTAGGGTAGGATCTAAATTTAATTTGTCATCCTGAATTTATTTCAGGATCTATAACTTTTTTTAATGTTGAAATAACAGATTCTGAAACAAGTTCAGAATGACAAAAATACGTTTTTTGTTAAATGTGTAAGTTATTTTTTTCTTAAAACCGCTAAAAACGCTTCTGTCGGAATATCAACGCTGCCCATTTTTTTCATTTTCTTTTTCCCTTTTTTCTGTTTTTCTAAAAGTTTTCTTTTCCGCGAGTAATCGCCTCCGTAAAGACCAGCCGTCACATCTTTGCGAAAAGCGCTGATATTTTCCCGCGCGATAATTTTTTCTTCCAAAGCCGCCTGCAAGGCAATAACAAAGTTTTGCCGCGGCAAGGATTTTTTTAATTGGAGAAGAACAGATTTTCCCTCCTGATAGGCGCGCTTTCTGCTGACAATTTTAGAAAACGCTTCCGCTTTTTCTCCGGCGATTAAAATATTAAGTTTTACCAAGTCAGAAACGCGAAAGCCGATAAGATTATAACTCATTGAAGCAAAACCTGAACTGACGCTTTTCAGCTGGTCGTAAAAATCAACAATAATCATTGACAAAGGCGCTTCGTATTTTAAAATTATCCTTTCTGGATTTATATATTGGGTGTCTTTCCAGACGCCGTCGTAATTTTTCAAAAGTTCCATTACATTTCCAAGATAACTTTTTGGGCAGATTATGTCAAGTTTGACCCACGGTTCTTCAACGGTTAAAATTTTTGATCGGTCAGGCAAATCCGACGGAGAATAAATTAAAATTGTTTTCTGATTTTTCAAATTGACTCTATAAGAAACCGAAGGCGAGGTGATGATTAAATCCAAATTGTATTCCCGCTTCAGCCGCTCGCTGATGATTTCCAAATGCAGAAGCCCCAGAAATCCCAGACGAAATCCCTGCCCAAGCGCGTTTGAAGATTCTCCCTGATAAGTCAGGGCGGCGTCGTTAAGTTTTAATTTTTTCAAAGCGGTCGCCAGAACATTAAAATTTTTCTCTTCAGCCAGATAAAAACTGGCGTAAACCATCGGCTTCGGCTCTTTGTATCCAGCCAATGGCTTAAGTTCTGATTTTTCGTTTTTTAAAATAG
>CBDVEN010000009.1:0-9811 GCA_965373025.1 uncultured bacterium
TTTACAGTAATATCTAGACGATTATTGTCATTATAATTATTCTTGTCGCTACTGGATTAACTGTCTGGAAATATTATAAAGAAATTTCTAATTTAAATAATCAGGAATTTGAAATTGTGGATTTTTCAATAAATAAAAAATCTGAAACAAATGATAGAATTGAAAATTCCGAAGTTGTTGAAAACGATGATTCAGAAAATTATTTATCTTCCGAAGATGTTTATTTTTCCGAAGAAGAACAAGGAAAAATTACGCTTTATTCGCCAGATATGAAAATTGATGAAAATAAATCTATTTGGTGCGGGGGACCGGTTGTCGGAGCAAAAAAATATCAGGGAAATTTCTATTTATCTTTTAAAGATTCAGAATTAAATATCGGAGAAATGAATTTTATTAGGGACTCGCGCAATAACGGCGAATTATGGATTAAAAAATTAAATCCGAAAAATAATCAGGATTTTATTGTCATTTTCCAGTACGGAAGCTGCAATCACAATGAAGCAAAATTTTACGGATACGATTCTGCCCAGAAAAAATTAGTCCAATATAAATTTAAAAATAAGAGCGGAGAAATATGGGATGAAATTTATGTCGCGCCGTCGGATGATTTTCTGAAAATTCTTTCTTCCAAAAATTTTAGTTCAACATTAAATGACAGCTTAATCTGGAGATTTAATGATGAAGAGAATATTTTTGAAGAAATTACTGATTAAATTTTTCTAAACTTTTGACTTTATGACTTTTGACTTTTAACTTTTCGCTATTATGTTATCTTATACTTTATTAATCCAACTTAAATCCAACCAAATTAAAATAATTCTTTATCAAAATAAAAAAGAAATAAAAGCTGTTTCTTGGGAAGATAAATTGGATTTGGATACGCAACTTTTAAAAAAACTTGACAAATTTTTGAAAATGAATAGAATAGGAATAGTGGATATAAAAAAGATAGAATTTTCCGCTGGAGAGGATGTTGGCGTTACCGCTAAAAATATTGTTCAAGCAACGGTTGAATCGCTGAATTTCGCTTTAAATCGGTTATAATTTAATCATAATATAATTTTTTTGTTTATATTTTAATCATACTTTTAAAGCAATAATTGAATAAATTTGTTACAATTGGTTGTATAAAATGACCAAGATTTTTGCTTATTTTATTTTTTATTTCATTTTAAATTTTTCATTTTAAATTTTAAATTTTATTATTATGTCCATTGCCACATCTAAAAAAAGCGTCAGTCAGCCCGTTTACGCGAAAAGAAAATTTTTAAAACCGATAAGAGAAACAATCAAACTTCCTAATCTGATTGAAAATCAGCTTAATTCTTATGAATGGTTTTTGAAAAAAGGGTTGCGTGAGTTATTGGACGAAGTTTCTCCGATAGTCAGTTATAGCAAAGATTTGGAACTGTCTTTTAAAAAATATTATTTAGACGAGCCAAAATACGATGAAAAAACTTCCCGTGATAAAAATATTTCCTATGAAACGTCTTTGAAAAGCCAGATAGAATTAGTTAATAAAAAAACAGGAAAATCGCAGATTCAAGAATGCTATCTGGGTGATGTTCCTTTAATGACTGACCGCGGAACATTTATTATTAATGGAGTTGAAAGAGTTGTTGTAAGCCAGCTGATTAAATCGCCCGGCGTTTTTTTTAATATTGCTTATCAGAAAGAAGGGCAAAAATTTTTCGGAGCAAAAATGATTCCTACGCGAGGCGCCTGGTTAGAAATTGAAACTGAAGCAAACGGCGGAATTTTTGTTAAAATTGACAGAAAAAGAAAAGTAGCCGTTACTTCGCTTTTGCGGGCTTTCGGCTATCCAAAAAATGAAGATCTTTTAAAAGCGTTCAGCGATGTTGACAAAGGAGATATAAAATTTATTGAAATGACTATTGAACATGATTCGGCGACCAATCAAGGCGAGGGATACAAAGAAGTTTATAGAAGAATTCGTCCCGGCGATTTAGCGACAGCTGACAACGCTAAAAGCTTGATTGACGCAATGTTTTTTAATTTTGAACGGTACGACTTTGGAACGGTCGGCCGTTTTAAAATTAACGAGAGGTTAGGCGGAGACACTTCCGGATCTTTTTGCGAAAAAGCGGCAAACAGAATTTTTTATCCGAAAGATTTACTGATGGTCGTTAAAGAAATTATACGGCTTAATAATAATTTCCAGGCCGAAGAAGATGATATTGACCATTTGAAAAATAGAAGGGTAAGGGCGGTTGGCGAACTTGTTCAGGAAAAATTCCGCTTGGGATTGTTAAGAATGCAAAGAAATATCCGCGATAGAATGAGCACTTCTGATTTTTATACGGTCACTCCTTCGCAATTAGTAAATTCCAGGCCGCTGATTGCGGTTATCAGGGAATTTTTTGCTTCTTCTCAGCTTTCTCAGTTTATGGACCAGGTAAATCCTTTGGCGGAGCTTGAACATAAACGCCGTCTCTCAACAATGGGCCCCGGCGGTTTGGTTCGGGAAAGAGCCGGATTTAAAGTTCGCGATGTTCACTCGTCCCATTACGGAAGAATTTGTCCGATTCAAACTCCGGAAGGAGCGAATATTGGATTAGTCGGGCATTTGGCCACTTATGCTAAAATTAATAAATACGGTTTTTTGGAAACGCCTTACCGAAAAGTTGAAAACGGCCGGCTTACCGATGAGATTGTTTTTATAAACGCCGGCGAAGAAGAAAAATATAATATTGCTCATCCGGGTATAAAAATAAATGAAAAAGGTGAGATTCTTGATAAAAGAGTGGAAGCAAGAATAAAAGGAAAAATCGGCGAAATTGAAACATCAGAAATTCAGTTTATTGATATTGACGCTAAACAACCAATTAGTGTGGCGACAAGTTTAATTCCTTTCTTGGAGCACGACGACGCTCAGCGGGCTTTAATGGGTTCAAATATGCAGCGCCAGGCGGTTTCTTGCATTAAGCCGGAATCGCCGGTTGTTGGAACTGGAATGGAAATTAAAGCGGCAACCGACTCCGGACAAATTGTTCTTGCCAAAGAAAGCGGCGAAATAAAAAAAGTTGACTCTAAAGAAATTATTATTGAATCAAGAAAAGATAAATTTTCCAAAATAGTTTATAAACTGCAAAATTTTGCCTGTTCTAACGCGGCAACCTGTATGACGCAGCACCCTCGCGTTGTTAAAGGCCAAAAAGTAAAAGCGGGCGATCTTTTGGCGGACGGAGCGGCGACAGAATACGGCGAACTTGCTCTCGGACAAAATTTATTGGTTGCTTTTATGCCGTGGAAAGGAGGAAATTTTGAAGACGCGATTATAATTTCAGACGAACTTCTTCACGACGATCGTTTTTCTTCAATCCATATTGAAGATTTTTCGGTTGATATCCGCGACACAAAATTAGGTCCGGAACTTGTTACTCGCGATATTCCGAATGTTGGCGAGGAAAAATTAAGAAATCTTGACGAAGAAGGCATAATCAGAATTGGCGCTGAAGTAACTTCGGGCGATATTCTAATCGGCAAAATTACTCCTAAAGGAGAAACAGAATTAACGGCTGAAGAAAGATTACTTCGTTCTATTTTTGGCGAAAAAGCGCGCGAAGTCAAAGACACTTCTTTATATTTGCAGCACGGCGAACACGGAAAAATTATCGGCATAAAAATATTTTCCAGAAAAGACGGAGACAAACTTTCTCCGGGAGTGATTCAGCAGATTCAAGTAAGAATTGCCCAGATCAGGAAAGTTTCAGTCGGCGATAAATTAGCGGGAAGGCATGGAAACAAAGGAGTTATTTCAAAAATTATGCCTAAAGAAAATATGCCTTATCTTGCTGACGGAACTCCGGTGCAGATTATTTTAAATCCGCTGGGGGTCGCTTCCAGAATGAATATTGGCCAGATTCTTGAAACTCATTTAGGATGGGCGGCCGGCTCTCTCGGTTATAAAGTCGCTTGTCCGTCTTTGGACGGAATTCCGGAAGAAAAAGTTAAAGAAGAATTGGCTAAAGCTAATTTACCGCAAAGCGGAAAAATCCAGCTTTATGACGGACGCACAGGAGAGCCGTTTGTCCTGCATACTACTGTCGGAATAATTTATATAATGAAACTTAATCATTTAGTTGAAGATAAAATTCATATGCGTTCAATCGGCCCGTACTCTTTAATCACTCAGCAGCCGTTAGGAGGGAAGGCCCAATTTGGGGGACAACGGTTTGGCGAGATGGAGGTTTGGGCTCTTGAAGGTTATGGAGCGGCGCACACTCTTCAGGAAATTTTAACCATTAAATCTGATGACGTTCTGGGAAGGTCAAAAGCTTATGAGTCAATTATTAAAGGAGAGAAAATAAAAAACCCGCACATTCCGGCGTCGTTCCATGTTTTGGTTAATGAATTAAAAGCGCTAGGATTATCAGTGGAGTTGATTAAAGAAGAGAGGAAAGAGAAAAAATAATTTCAAAATCCAAATGTCAAAAATTCCCCTCTCGAGAAGGGTTAGGGGAAAAGATTTAGGGCAAGGTAAATTTATTATTAGATTATCCGGCAACAATATTGCTTTTATGAAAGAAATAGATGGAAAATCACATATCATTTTTAACGGAAAAGATATGGGCGAAGGTAAATTTATTAGATTATCTGGCGATAATATAGCTTTTGGAAGAGAAATAGATGGAAAATCATATATCATTTTTAACGGACAAGATTTGGGAATAGGACAAAATCCAATATTATCAAAACCAATTCAATAATTTTAACAATTTGAATTTTGATTTTTGTTTTACTTTCCACTTTCAAATTCACCGAGTAAATTTGAAGCTAAAATATATAAAAAATCAAAGCGTTAAAATGAAGATTAAAATTTGACACGCTCTGCAATTATAGTTATACTGAAATTGTAAATTATACAATTATGGTAAATAATAAAATGTTAATAAACCGAGAATTAATTGATCAAATTAAAATTTTTCTTAAACGAAAAGAATTTTTAGCCATTGTCGGCCCTCGCCAAAGCGGCAAAACTATATTTTTAGAATTAATTAAAAACTATTTGATTAAAAGCGAGGATATCAATCCAGAAAATATTAAACAGATTACTTTTGAAGACAGGATTTTATTAAGCCAATTTGACGACGATCCGATTGCTTTTATTGAATCGTATAAAAGCAAAAACAAAAAAACTTTTTATTTAATGATAGACGAATTCCAATATTCTGAGAACGGAGGGCAAAAATTAAAATTAATTTATGACACGATTGAAAATCTCAAAATTATTATTACCGGTTCATCTTCTTTGGATATAAAAGCGCAAGTTGGGAAATATATGGTAGGCCGCATTTTAACATTTTCTCTTTACCCTTTTAATTTTAGCGAGTTTTTAACGGCTAATAATCAGCGGTTAGCTGACTTGTGCCAAAGCGGAAATAAGGAAATTTTAAACTGGTTTTTAAAAAACAAGAGAGTCAAGGATTTTCATAATAAAAAAGATATTTTTGCTGATGAATTTTTAAAATTGTTTGAGATTTTTTGTGTTTGGGGAGGTTATCCGCGAGTAGTTTTATCAAAAACTAAAATTGAAAAACAGAAAATTTTAAATGATATTTATAACAATTATATTTTGAAAGATATTAAAGGACTTTTAGAATTAGCGACGGATAAAAATTTATTAGATTTAAGCAGATTTTTATCAACGCAGATAGGCAACATTTTAGTTTATAAAAATTTAAGCCAAACTGCTAAATTAGATTACCGTCAAACTCTCAGCCATATAGAAATTTTACGAGAAACTTTTGTCATAGATTTAGTAAAGCCGTTTTTTAAAAATAAACAAAAAGAACTTTCAAAAAATCCCAAGGTTTATTTTTTTGACACTGGGTTTAGAAATAGTTTAATTGAAAATATGAATTCTTTTTCTAAAAGAAGCGATACTGGAGCGATGGTGGAAAATATTATTTTTTTAAGATTAAAAACTCTTTTTAGCGGTTTGCATGGAATAAATTTTTGGCGAGCTAAAGCAGGAGCAGAGGTTGATTTCGTTGTTAATTTTAATGGAGAAATTTTTCCAATTGAGGTAAAATTCGCGAGTTTTAAAAAACCGTCAATTTCAAAAAGTTATATGAGTTTTATTAAAAATTTTAAAATAAAAAGAGGATTAATTTTAACAAAAGATTTTTTCGGTTTTGTCAAAACCGACAGCGGATGCGAGATTTTATTTTATCCTGTTTATTATTTTTGATCGAATTCTTTCCACTTTCAAATTCACCGAGTAAATCAAATTTTATTTTACAATAAATTAATTAAATAAATTATAACATTATGATTGAACAAGAAACCAACATCGCTGATTTTAAGGCGGTAAAATTAAAGCTTGCTTCACCGGAAGAAATTTTAGAATGGAGCCATGGCGAAGTAATAAAGCCGGAAACAATTAATTATCGCACCCAGCGTCCGGAAAAAGACGGACTTTTTTGCGAGAAAATTTTCGGTCCGTCAAAGGACTGGGAATGTTCCTGCGGAAAATACAAGCATATCCGCTATAAAGGTGTTGTCTGCGATCGCTGCGGCGTGGAAGTAACCCGTTCAATCGTCAGACGGGAAAGAATGGGGCACATAAAATTAGCCGTGCCGGTTTCTCATATTTGGTTTTTACGGGGAGTTCCGTCAAGCATTGGGCTTTTTTTGGGCAAAACGCCGCAGGAGTTGGAAAAAGTAATTTATTTTGCCGCTTATATTATTGTTGAAGTGAATGAAACCGCGCGCCTGGCGGCTTTAAAAGAAATCAGAAATGCTTATAAAACAAAAATTAAAAACGCTGATTCAAATCAGGAAAAAACGGCTTTAGTTGATGGCCAAGCTCAGGCGATTGAAGAAGTTCAAAGCATTCAGCTGATGAAGGTAATTTCTGAAGTGCAATTTAGAAATCTTTCTTTAAAATACGGCTCAATTTTTAAAGCTGGAATCGGAGCGGAAGCAATTAGAGATATTTTAAAAAATATTAAATTGGAACAATTAGCCGAGCATCTTAAAAAAGGAATGGAAAAAATAGAATCGTCTTCGCCGGAAAAATTGTGTGAATCGGCAGCATCAAAAAAAATAATTAAACGTTTAAAAATAGTTGAAAGTTTTATTAAAGTCGGGTTGCGTCCGGAGTGGATGTGTCCGGTGGTTTTGCCGGTAATTCCTCCGGATTTAAGGCCGATGGTCCAATTGGACGGAGGCCGTTTTGCCACTTCGGATTTAAACGATCTCTATCGCCGGGTCATCAACAGGAATAATCGGCTTAAAAGATTAATTGAATTAGGCGCGCCAGAAGTTATTTGCCGCAATGAAAAAAGAATGCTTCAAGAAGCAGTTGACGCTTTAATTGATAATTCATCACGGCACGGAACAACAGTGGTTACCGGAAAAAGAAGACAGCTGAAAAGTTTGGCTGATATGTTAAAAGGAAAACAAGGCCGTTTTCGACAGAACCTTCTTGGCAAGCGAGTTGATTATTCTGGCAGAAGCGTTATTGTTGTCGGTTCGGATTTGAAACTTTCCGAATGCGGCTTGCCAAAAATAATGGCTTTAGAATTATTTAAACCTTTTATTATCAAATCATTAATCAAACAAGGTCACGCGTATAATGTCCGCAGCGCCGCCCGTTTAATAGAAGATCGCGAACCGGTTGTTTGGGATATTTTAGAAGAAGAAATAAGTCAACGTTATGTTTTGCTAAATAGAGCGCCGACTTTGCATCGCCTTGGAATCCAAGCGTTCAAACCGATTTTAATTGAAGGAAAAGCGATTCAAATCCATCCGATGGTTTGCAAAGCGTTTAACGCTGATTTTGACGGCGACCAAATGGCTGTTCATTTGCCGTTGACAGACGAAGCCCAGAAAGAGGCGAAAGAAATTATGCTTTCAATTTATAATCTTTTAAAACCGGCTACCGGCGAACCGATTGTTATTCCGACTCAGGATATTGTTTTGGGCTGTTACTGGCTGACTAAAACTCAAAAAGGATTAAAAGGCGAAGGAAAAATTTTTTCTTCAAAGGAAGAAGCTATTTTGACGCATCAATACAAAAAAGTTGATTTGCGCGCTTTAATAAAATTAAGAAAAAAACCCGGTGAATTTATTGAAACTTCTGTCGGAAGAATTATTTTCAATCAGGCCTTGCCAGAAGGTTTAGAACTTACAAATGAAACGATAAATTCTTCCAAACTTAAAAGTTTAGTCGCTATGTCTTTTGAAAAATGCGGCCGCGAACAGACAGTTGAATTTGTTGACAGAATTAAAGATCTTGGTTTTCGCTACGCTACTTATTCCGGAATTAGCTGGGGAATGGATGACATTTTAATTCCAAAAAGTAAGGATAAAGCTTTGAAAAAAGCGTCGGAAAAAGTTAATCTTATCCAGAACCAATATAAAGAAGGGCTTCTGACTGATGCTGAACGGCGAATCAGAGTTATTGAAGTTTGGAGCGAAACGAAAAATGAAGTTTCAAAAGCGGTAAGCAAAAGCTTGGATGAGTATTCTTCGGTTTATTCAATGATAGATTCCGGAGCAAGAGGAAATTGGGCGGTGGTGACTCAAATGGGCGGAATGAAAGGGTTAGTGGTCAATCCAGCTGGAGAAACAATTGAACTTCCGATTAAGAGCAATTTTAAAGAAGGTTTTAATGTTCTTGAATATTTTATTTCTACTCATGGAACCAGAAAAGGAATGGCTGATATTGCTTTGCGAACAGCCAGCGCCGGATATTTAACCCGCCGTTTGGTTGATGTATCGCAGGATGTTGTAATCAGAGAAAAAGATTGTAAAGATAAAGAAGGAGTTTGGATCTCTAAATCAGAGGAAGGAGTGGCAAATTTTGTGGATAGGATTGTCGGACGGTATTCATTAGAAAATATCAAGAATCCAAAAAGCGAAAAAATTATTGTCAAAAAAAATGAAATAATTACCAAAGAAAAAGCTGAAGAGATTGATAAATTAGATATTCCAAAAATTCGCATTCGCTCAATAATTACCTGTAAAGCTTTGCGCGGCATCTGCCAAAAATGTTACGGCTATGACTTGGGGAAAAACCAGCCGGTTGAAATCGGCGAAGCAGTCGGAATTATTACCGCGCAAGCGATTGGCGAACCTGGAACCCAGCTGACTATGAAAACTTTTCATTCTGGAGGAGTTGCCGGGAAAGATATTACTCAGGGGCTTCCGCGAGTGGAAGAAATTTTTGAAGCAAGAGTTCCAAAAGTAAAAGCGCTGATTTCCGAAGTGGATGGAGTTGTTGAAAATGTTGTTGAAGAAGATAATAAAAAAGTAATCAGAATTTATATTAAAGACTTGCCCGCAGATGCTACAGCGTTGCAGGCGGGTCCGCAAGGCAAGGAAAAAAAAGAAATTAAACAATACAGTGTTTCACAAGATACCGCGCTTTGGGTGGAAAAAGGAAGTGTTGTTAAAAAAAGCGATCAGCTGACCGAAGGCCATCTTGATTTGCATGAACTTTTCAAAATTGGCGGAGAACAGGCGATTCGCCATTATATTATTTCTGAAATTCAGCAGATTTATTCAGCGCAAGGAGAAGGAATTAATGATAAACATTTGGAAGTTATTATCCGCCAAATGTTTTCCAGAGTCAATGTTAAAAATCCCGGAGACACAAATCTTTTGCCCGGCGATATTGCCACCAAGTCCCAGTTCAGAGAAGCTAATATAAAAGTTAAAGAAAAAGGCGGAGTGGAAGCGACCGCAGAGCCGCTTCTTGTTTGAAATAAAAAAACATATATTTCCAACGAGAGCGGGCTTTAAGAAGCATAATTTAACGAAAAAACCAGAGTTTTAATAA
>CBDVEN010000010.1:0-9723 GCA_965373025.1 uncultured bacterium
AAAAATTCGGCAGCTATTCAAAAGCGATTAAAAAAATATGGCAGAAAACAGAAAAAGAAATTATTCATTTAATAACTTGGGGTAAAACTTCCGGTGATAATTTCGGAACAATTTTCCCCCGCGATTGGATGGAATCAGCGGATTTGGGAATTCATGATTTGCGTCCGGAAATTATAAATTATATGTACGAAGCGTCTTTGAAAAATGTCAACCAAAAAGGCGAGAGTTGGCACGAAGATGTTGTCGGAGAATATAAATACGAGCACGAAATTTCCGGAAAAGATATTTTAGATCGGCATATGATTGATATTGAACCGCATTATATTATCGGATTAAAATATCTGCCAAGCGATTTTTTGGTTGATAAGAAAAATAGAGAAAAAATAAAAAGAACAGCTAAATATTTAATCAAACAAGCAAGAAAAAATGATTTTATTATTCTTAAAAAACTTCCTAAAAATCTTCAAACAAAAGATTTAAAATATTACCATAGTGGCAACTGGCGGGACAGCGGATGGGCATTTAAAAAAATCAGTCAAGTAATCGCTCCCTTTGATGTAAATTGCGTTTTTTATCCGGAAGCGTTAAAAACATTAAAAAAATTCCAGAAAAAATTAGGTTTAAAAATAAAAGATATAGATAAATTAATAAAAAAATGGGAAAGCAAAAAGAAGCATTATTCTTTTAAAAATTCAGACGGAAAATCAGCTTACGCTTTGGCTGTTTACGGAGCAGAAAATAAAAAAGGGAAATTAGAATATAAAAAAATGAAGGTCAATCATTTGGACGAATCATATCTTTTTACTTATAACAACGGAACGCAGGCAGATATTAAAAGTTTTTGCCAGCGTCTTTTAGATTCAAATTATTTCTATACGCCTTCTGGTCCAACACTTATATCTAAAAATAATAAATTTGGATATACTTCCAATGAATACCACGGATTAGTTATTTGGACAAAGCAAACCGCTTTTGTCGTTTTGGGCTTAAGCAAATATTTGAAAAGAGCTATTATTGAAGAATGGCCGAAAGATTTGCAAAAATTAATCAAAAAAACAATTCTGACTATTTCCGAAGATACAATAAAAACTTTTGATTATTTAGATTATATTCCGGAAGTTCATTGGGATGACAGTGGAATGCCGCGGCTTTATTCTGATCAGCCAAATATGAAAATGCCGGTGAGCGAAGTTCAGCTTTGGTCAGCTATTGGCGCGAGAAGAATTATCAGAAAATATTACGAATTATTAACTGATCCAAAATATAAAAAAATATGAAAAAAAATAAATCCATTATCGCTTTTGATATTGGAGCGAGTAAAATTGCCTACGCACAAGTGCAAGTTAAAAGTCAAAAGTTGAAAGTTGAAAGTGATTTTAAGATTCAGAATTTCAATAAAATTAAAACGCCGAAGAGCAAAAAAGAAGTCATTGAAAAGATTATTGAAATTGTTAAACCCCTCCTTAATCCTCCCCTTGCGAATAAGGGGAGGAAAAACGCTTATGGAAAAATTATCGGCATTGGAATTGGAATGGCTGGGCAAATGGATTTTAAAGAAGGGAAAGTTTTATCTTCTTTGGTTGCAAATGGATGGAAAAATGTTTCTTTGAAAAAAATTTTAGAAAAAAGATTAAAAATTCCGGTTACACTTGAAAATGACGCGCGCTGTTTTGTTTTAGGCGAAGCGCGTTTTGGTTCAGCAAAAAATTATAAACATATTATCGGCTTAACTTTAGGAACTAAAATTGGAAGCGGAATTATTATTGGCGGCAAACTTTACAGAGGAGCAAATAATACCGCTGGCGAATTTGGATATATCATTAAAGCGAATAAAAATTTAAATATTCCTATAAAAGAATTAAAAAAAGATTTAAAAAAACCTTGCAACAAAACAGATTATCATTATCTGGGAGAATGGGCAGCTGGTAGAGGGATGGAAAGATTGTATAAAAAATTAACCGGCAAGAATTTGAGCGCTTTTGAAATTAAAAAAAGAGCGCTTAAAAAAGAAAAAGCGGCTCTTAAAATAATTAATTTATCAGCAGAATCTTTGGGCTGTGAAATAGCGAATATTATTAATTTTTTAAATCCAGAGATTATTGTCATCGGCGGCGGATTAAGCAGAATGGATATTCTTTGGAAACCGATGGTTCAGGAAGCGGAAAAAAGAGTTTTCTTCCCTCCTTTGAAAAAAACAAAAATCGTCAGGTCGCGTTTATTAGAAAAAGCAAACCTTCTCGGCGCGGCAAGTTTATTTTTAAAATCTTAGCATTAAATTCCTTTTAATTTAACAATTCAAGACACACTATGGTAATACCTATTATCATAGTGTTTTTAATTTTAAATTCATTGAGAAAAACTTACAAAACTTAAATCTCCTTACCGATCGGTAAGGAGATTTTTGCAAGAGCAGGGTTGGAACGGGATTGACATTTTTTTTGAAATGTGTAAAATAAAATCAGAACCTGAAAATTTTTTAGGAAGGGGGGGAAGAAATAAAATGGCGGAAGCATTGAAAGAAGAAGAAATAAAAATAGGAACAGAAATAGAAAAAACAGGAAAGGAAGCAGAAGACAAGAATTCTTCTTTGGCTCGGATAGGAGTATCTTTGCCTTCAAATCTATTGGATAAGTTTGACAAGATAATTAGAGGGCGGAGATATTCGTCAAGGTCAGAAGGAATAAGAGATGCGATCAGAGGATATATAATAGAATATGAGTGGATGGAGCGCGAATCTGGAGAAGAGATAGCGGTTATAACCTATACCTACGACCATAATCAAAAAAGATTGCGGAGTAAATTAGAAAAGATAGAAAGTAGTTTTAGGGATATTATAGAAGAATCAAGCAGAGTTTTGGCAGGCAATGGAATTGACCTCGTAATAGTGGCAGTAAAAGGTGAAACCAAACAGATAAAAGAATTAACAGAGAGAATAATGAGCCAAAAAGGAGTAGAGAGTGTGAAATTAACAACTCATTAAAAAATACCTAAAGAGAACAAAAAAACTAAAAATTTTAAGGGGAATAAATTCATTTTTAAATATTCCCTTCTTTTTTTTGCTTAAATTTCAACAAGTTTCATTTATCTTGCAACTTGCTACCAAAAGCCCTAAAATAAGCCAAAAAGTTAATTGCCCTTGTTGGATCGTCCAGAAATAATGGTCAAATGAACCAATGAATAAAAATCCTAACAAAATTGATAAAATAAATCCAGTACATAAATTTATATGCCGAGTAAAAATTGTTTCACGTGAAACAATTTGCGATTTTACTTTTAAATAAGCCATTTTTAGCACTTTAAAAATAAAAAGGATAAATAAAATCAGCCCGATTATTCCAATTTCCGCGGCAATTAACAAATAAAAATTATGAACCGGCTGATATTGCCAGGATTCTAAAGAAGACCCCTTCTTAATCCCTGTCTGCCGGTAGGCAGGTCCTTTCTTATCAAGGGGGAGAAAATTATCAACCCCATTAGAAACTTGTATTAAGTGCAGAGAACCATGCAATTCATTTGTATTTTCTAATTGAAATTTTTCTTCTATTAGATAAGACATGTCTCTAACGGGGTAAATATTTAAAACAAAATTTCCCATTCCTACGCCTAAAAATGAGCTTTTTTTAATCATTTCAAAGGCAAAAGAATTAAATAAAAAACGATCGCTGATTGCCTGATCGTTTTCATTTATTTCAAACCGCGTGGAAATTTGTGGAAAAAACATAACAAAAAAACAAGAAACAATAAGAGTTATAATTATTAAAGAAGTAAATTTTGCTTTATTTAAACGGAAAAATAAAATTGTTTCACGTGAAACAATTTTGAAACTAAACTTTAGCAAATTTTTTAAAAAACAACTTAATCTTTGAATTATTACTGAAAAATAAGACATTTTTTTGCTGCCTGCCCGCATTGCAAGCGTTGCAGACGGACGGAACTCGCTTCGCTCAAACAATCCTCGCTTCAAAAATGCTTTATCTTTCAGTTTTTTGAAAGAAATTGTCAAAGTTAAATAATAAATAATAAAGCAAAAAAGAGAAAATAAGCTGGCTAACCAAGCAGTTCTGGAAAAAGTGAGAATAAAAGCCAAAAATTGAACGCTGATTAAAGTAATTAAAAGTGAAAATTGCCAATTTTGTTTTAAAAATTGTTTAAAATGGTTTAAATACTGGAGTCCCGCTTTCGCGGGAATGACAAGTGGTGATAATTTTTTAATAGAAAATAAAAAATAAAAACTAATAAACAAACTCATTAACAAAAATCCGGCTAAAACATTTGGATGTGGAAAAGTACCATAAGCGCGGATGATTTTTTCTCCATCAACGACAATTTTTGCCACTCCAGCTAAATCAGGAAATAAAATCGGTTCTCCAAGCCATTTTAATCCTAAACTCTCTTGTTTATAATATTGTGCGACACTAATTATTGCCTGTGTAAAACCTGTGGATAAGATGAGGATAAAGCAGAAATAAAGCTTTTTTAAGCTGTTGATAAGTTTTCCAGCAAGAATAAATAGTAAAATAAATTCAGACAACTTTAAAGCATGGTAAATGCCAACTAAATTATTTTTCGTTGAAAATATGCTTAAAATAGCGCAAATCAAGAAAAAGAATAAAATATAATAAATAATGTTTTGTTTCAATGATGTTTTAAATTTATTGCTTGAAATTTCGGATTTAATAGAATTTTCGCGGGAATTCGAAAACGACATTCCGGAATGTCGTTTTCGTAAAGTTATTATTTTTAATATGCTTTTTGTCATTCCGAACCTGCCCGCAGTGCTTACAGCGTTGCAGGCGGGTTTATTTCGAAATCTGTCGATGTGACTTACAAGCAATTTTTCAGATTCTGAAACAAGTTCAGAATGACAATTTTTAATATTTTGTTTACTATATCTATTTCTTGCTTTTCTTAAAATCCAAAAAAATAAAGCCAAAATAAAAAAAATATCCGATAAATAAAGGAAAAAAGTTGTATAATGGATAAAAGCGCCGGTAAAATAAGAATCTTTTGACAAAAATACCAATTTAGTTCCCAATGGAATGGATAAAATAAAAAGGTAAAAAAAAGTTAAGTCAAGATTATTTGAGATTTTTTTGAAAATTGATCGCATATTTTGATATTTTTAATTAAAATAAATCTTGCGCGCTTGATTGTCATTCCCGAAATGAATTCGGGACAGGCCCTGAATTTATTTCAGGATCTATAAAATTTATTGTATAATTTTATTATACCCAAAAAATCAGTTTTTTGCCAGAAAAAAAAGAACCAAGATGTATTTTACGACTTGGTTTTTAATCTGTTTAAATTTTATTTTGTTTTCTCCTGTATTTTCTGGCAGTATGCACTACTCGCAAGGGATGAATATAACAAAGAGTAGTTATATTTATTGCTGACGCTCCGATATCAAGAAATTCCTGAACATCTTTTTTCGAAGAAACGCCGCCTCCGCCAATCACTGGAATATCTAATTCTCTAACTAATTTAGCAATTATTTTTTTAGCTCTTTCTTTAATAGTATGTCCTGATTGTCCGACAATTTCTGATTTAAGCGGTGATTTTGCGCTTCTTGAAACTGGATAGCTATTGATAGCATGAATTGCGTTAAATCCCGATTTTTCCGCTATTAAAGCTCTTTTTAACCATCCGGACTTTGGACTAAGTTTCAAAATCAACGGAATTTCTCCAGCTTCTTGCTTTACTTGTTTACATAATTTTTGGAAATGAGAAATTTCTTCAAAGTGTTTTTCTGCGCTTGGGCAAGAATCAAGATTAAGCTCAATGGCAACAATACCTAAATCGTTTTTCTCTTTTTCTTGTTTAACTAGTTTGATAATCGTCCTGTATTCTTCAATGCTGTCTCCGGCTATAGAAATAATTTTATTTATTCCTTTTGTTTTCGGATAAATTTCTTTGAAATAATATCCAACTCCAGGATTCCAAAGCCCAAAACAATTTAAAACAACCCAAGAATTTTTTTGTATTACTTTTTCTTTGTTTTTCCACATTTGCCATAGCCATTGAAGTTGATTCCGCATACCTTTTGGTTTTTTAGGATTAACACCGAAATTTCCCTCGCTTCCTTCCCATGTAAGAGTTTTAGTAATTACTGCTCCGATTTTTTTCGCGTTAATAAATATCCACGGCCACGGATACCAATACCAATCCCAAATTCCGTATCCGACACTGGAAATAATAATCTCATTTTTCAATCTTATCCCATTCAAATCAATTTCTCCCATTTTTTCTAACCCCCTAATTGTTTAGTGTGCTAAAATTAATACCTCTTTAAAATAAAACTACCATAGATTAAAAAAGATGTCAAAAAAATTTGACAAAATGCGCCTGTCTTGATATAAAGATAATACCTGACAATAATTTAATGATGGGGTGATTGCGATTTTAGCACCTTGAAAATTTAAAGGAGGGGAAATAAAAAAGGGAGGTAAAAATGGACATATTGTGTTATAGCTGTATACATAATTTTGGCGGGAGATGTAAATTATACGATGATATTCCAATTCTGCGCGATACTCGGTTTTGCGCAGGATACGAAAAAGAAAATAAAAAAAAGGAGGTAAAAAAAATAATGAATGAAACAAATAAAATAGTGGAAAGAGAATATCCCAGAAAATGTCCGGAGTGCGACTCTAATATAGTAACTGGAAATGGAGAAACTTATTGCGCTAACTGCGGATTAGTGATAGGAGAAAATATTGTTGATATTGGGCCCGAATGGCGCGCGTATGACTCTGAACAAGCAACAAAAAGAATAAGAACCGGTTCGCCAATGAGTTATAGAATATACGATAAAGGTTTAAGATTGCCTTGCGGTTTTTCAAAGCAAATACAGGCAGCAGGAAAAAACACGAATGAAATTAGCCTTACTTTCGCGCTTTATGAAATAGATAGAATGGCAAGCGCGCTTGGATTGCCAGCATATATTAGAGAAGACGCGGCGTTGTTATACAGAAAAGCAATACATGAAAAAATAATTAAAGGACGAAGCATAGAAGAGGTGACTTCGGCAATTCTCTATATCGTCTGCAGGCAATATAGAGTGCCGAGAACATTTGAAGAAATAACCCAAGTATCATGGGTTAAAAAGAAAAAAATATCTGGAGCTAAAAAAACTCTCTTACGAAAACTTCATTTAGAAATTCCACCTGCTTCTCCGTCTGATTTTGTATTTCGTTTCTGCTCTTTGCTTAATTTAAGCATTGGAGCAAGAACAAAAGTATTGGAAATAACAAACAGAGATTTCAACGGGCGAATACCAACAGGAACAGTCGGCGCGATTATTTATATTATAGCGAAATTAAACAATGAACCTCGCACAAAGAAAAAAATAGCTAAAATCGCAGGTGTATCTGTGCCTACAATCCTTAATAGGTCCAAAGAAATATCAAAACAATTAGGCATAAATATACCTAATTGAAAAAAGAAGGACAAAAAAATCCTTCTCTTTTTTTAATTTCGGATAAAAAAAGACCCCATTTAGAATGATTTAATTTTCATCCTATTGCCCTTTTAAAACTCTCTTCTAAATTAGAAACAAGATCAAAGTTTTTTAATTCTTTTGGATTAATCCATTTATATTCCAAATGCTCCCAGTCCAATTTTATTTCCGGTTTATTTTTTAATTCCGCCAAAACCGGAACAATAATCCAAGTTTTATTTATTTCAGAATCTGTAAATTTATACGGTTCCTTGATTTGAATTGATAAAATATTTTCCTTGCTGATTTTTGTCTCTTCCTGAATCTCTTCTAATGCTTTTTTCTGGATCGGTTTTATTTCGTCAAGATAGCCGGCAACTGTGTTCCATTTTTTCTGGTAAGTCCGAACTTTATCGCTTCTTTTTAATAAAAGGATTAGGTTTTTGTATTTTATAAAAACAATCACCACCGGAGCGATGTTTGAATTTGAATAATCAATCCGTCCGTCAGAAAACTTCGGCAACTTTTCCGAAAATTCTTTAATGATATTTAGAATTTTTTGTTCTTGGATATTCATACGAATTATTTTAATCTATTTTAATAATAACAGATTTAGCGATTTTTAAAAATACGGAATTAAAAATTCTAAAAAAGGATAAAAAAAGAAGGGATAGATTAATCCCTTTTTAAATTTTGCGGAAAGAAAAATTCTATCCCCTCGTATGCGTTTTTTAAACTCTTAACTGAGATAACTAGAAAATACAGAGCTTTTTTCATTGTTTTTCCATGATAAGAAAAAACTAAAAATTCCTCAATATTTTTGTCTTCTTCGTTTTTAACACTGAAAAGAGCTACTTGTAAATTCGGAATTCCCACGAAGCCGTCGATTTTGATATAAATATCTCCTTCCCATTTTACCCCCTCAAATTCAGGAAGAGCGAAAACGATTTCCTTTTTTCTGTTTCTAATAATATACATTCTCTTCTTCCAATGATCATACTCTTCGATTATCCCTGCTTGGATTACTCTTTTGTCTTTGGTTCTTAAAGGAAAATTTAAAAAGATTTTGTCTTTAGATGCATCAATATTAAATAACGTTACTAAATCTCCCGCTCCGCTCCAACCGAAATCAAAATCACAGGTGATCTCATTTAATTTCCTTCTGAATATAGAGAATGTTCCTCGGGATGAAGTAAAAAATTGCACTGGCTCTTCCAATCCTTCCACCGCATTAAATTTCTTAAAATCTTCCAATCCATACATTTTCGTTCTCATTTCTTTTTCTTTTTCCCCCTTTTTTCTTTTTATTAAAATAAGAAGGTGCTGTCCCTCCTATATTTCTACCATACATCATCCATCAAAAAAAGTCAAGGCAAAAATTTCAAATATTAAAAATTACCTTTACCTATAAAAGCAAAACCAAGCTATTAAAAATAATAAAATCGTTCTCAAGAGAAAAAATATTTTTAAAATAATCCTATGTTTGTCAGCTTTAAAGATTGCGTACCAGTTCATCGCGTTGACAAATAAAAAAGACCGCAAGCAAAATTTTAATATTTTCCATCTGTTAAATTTTTTGGACTGTTCCTGCCAATTATATTTTAACTGAATTGCCTCTTTGGCAAAATCGAAGTTAAATAATTTTTGATAGCCGAAATTCAAAATCAGATCCATTTCCATCATTCCCCAAAAATTATGCTTATATCCGATTCCTTGCTTGATTTCTTTTTCAACTTCTTCGGTTGCTTTATTGATTCCTTTACCGATTGGTTTGTTCAAAAAAAATAAAATTGACTCAACAGAATAAATTGCCGCTTTATCAGACATCTTCAAAGCGATTTTTGGAAAAAGCAAAGCGCCCAGAACAGAGCAAAAAGAAATATGATAAGGAATTAAAAGCGCTTTTGATTTTTCCCACCAGCTTGGTTTAATTTGAATAATTTTTCTGATATCCCGCCCGTATAAAATTTTCCCTTCGTATTTCATTTTTTGAAAAAGCATTGCCTGCGAAGCGACTAATTTTGCCCCCAAAATTAAATCTTTCCGCTTAATTTTTCCATTTACCCAATCAATATCTCCCGGCCCGAAAATTTCAAAAGGCACATAAAGTTTTGTTTTCTCAATTACTTTTTTGATTTTATCTTTCTCCCACGCCTGCAACACTGTCCGCCCGAAACGCTGCATCGTCGCGGACTGGGTAGCACTGCGGGCAGGTCCGCCAATAGAACAGGACTCTTCAAATTTTGTCCCGTATTTTTCGTTCAATTCCCAGAATATTTTATTTGAAA
>CBDVEN010000011.1:0-9407 GCA_965373025.1 uncultured bacterium
CAATTAAGTTCTGGCTGGAAGCCCAAATGTTTTAAAAATTTTATTTCAAAAAAACGAAGGAGAATTTTCAAAGAAGATAAATTTTGTGTAATTAAATTTATTCTTTCAAGAGTATTTTTCAAAAGATTATAAATTTTTTCATCAGGATTTGAAAACTCCGTAAATTCATCAGCTAATTCCAAAATATAATAAGCAACTGCTTGAAACTCCAATTTTTTTTTAATTTCACAAAAATTATTGATTGTTGTTGCGTTAATAATCGTATCTATTTTTTTCCCTTTGGCAAAAGCAAGAGAACTTTCGGTAATCGGCTCTAAATGTCCAGCCATTTTTGAAGAAATTTTTTTCGCGCCAATTGCTTTTGCCTGAATTTTTCCGAAATCAGAAGTGTAAATAATAACCAACTTATCTTTCTCTCGTAAGTCCATTGTCTTTAAAATTATTCCTGAACTTTGATAAGTTATTTTTTCTTTAATTGCAAACATAATTTTTCTTTTTCAAAATCAATTTCTTTTTCAAAATCAAATTTCCCTTCATTATCTTTTTTTGAAAGAATTTTAAAATCATAAGAGTTTGTTTTTTGTTTAATGTAATCTTTCTGCTTTTCTAAAATTTCTTTTGTTGAAGAATCACTTTTAGGCAAAATAATTTTAGTCAAAATTAAATCTTTGGCGGCAAACCCAGCTTTTTTCCTGCCTGATTGAATCAGCCGCGCAATTTCCCGCGCAATTCCTTCTTCCTTTAATTCCGGAGTAATTTTAGTATCAAGTTTTATTTTTGTTTTTATTTTTTCGTCAAAAACAATTTTTTTAACATTAATTTCTTCTTTAATTAAATCCAATAATTCTTCATTTTTGCCGCAGACAGATAACTTTTTACTCTTCACTTTTAACTTGCTTAGTGGCTGCCTGACTTTTATTCCATTTTTTGCTCTTTCGGCTAACGCTTCAACAATAATTTCGCGAATAGTTTTCATTTGCTTTTCTAATTTTTCATTAATTAATTTTTCATCAACTTCTGGCCAATCGCATAAATGGACAGAATTCGTCATTTGTAATTTTTGATAAATTTTTTCTGAAATAAACGGAGTGAATGGCGCTAAAAGTTTTACTAAATTTAAAAACACATAATGCAGAGTTTGCGTTGCTTCATTTTTTTCTTTTTCATCTTTCGGCTTTTGAAATCTTCTGCGCGAACGGCGAATATACCAATTGGATAAATCGTCAACAAAATTTTCCAACAATCTCGCCGCGCTTACAATATCATAATTATCCAAATTTTTTACAACTTGAAAATTTAAATTATTCAAACGGGAAATAATCCATCTGTCTAATAAATTTTGAGTTTTAAGTTGTGGCTTTGCCCGCCCGCATTGCAAGGGTTGCAGACGGGAGCTTTGAGCTTTGAGCTTTGAGTTATCAACATAAGTTGAAAAAAAAGTATAGCTATTTTGCAAAGTGCCGAAAAATTTTCTGAATAAATCCTGAATTTCTTTCATATCAAACTTTTTCGGCTCCCCTGCTTGATTAATCGTATAAAAATAAAATCTTGCGCAGTCAGCTCCGAATTTATCAATAACTTCCTGCGGTTTTACAATATTCCCTTTTGATTTCGACATTTTCTGGCCGTTAGAATCCAAAACAAGCCCTAAAGAAATTACATTTTTATACGCCGGATCTAATTTTAATAAAGTGGAAATTGCCAAAAGTGTATAAAACCATCCACGCGTCTGATCAATTCCTTCGCAAATAAAATCCGCGGGGAAAAATAATCTTTTATCTATTTTTTCTTTATTTTCAAAAGGATAATGCTGTTGAGCGTAAGGCATTGCGCCTGAATCAAACCAGCAATCAATCACTTCAGGCGCTCGTTTCATTTTTTCTTCGCATTCGCATTTTAAAATTACTTTATCAATATGCGGACGATGCAAATCCTGAATTTTTTCATTGCTTAATTTTTCTAATTCTTCAACTGAACCGATAACTTTAATATTTCCGCATTTTTTACATTTCCAAACTGGAAGCGGCGCCCCCCAATATCTTTCCCTTGTAAGGTTCCAATCTTTAACTTCATTCAGCCACTCGCCGAATCGCCCCTTTTTAATATGTTTTGGAATCCAATTAATTTTTTCATTATTTTTAAGCAATTGCTTTTTAACTTCAGTCATTTTTATAAACCAGGAATTCTTGGCAAAATAAATAAGCGGAGAATTGCATCGCCAACAAAAAGGATAATCATGCTCATACATTTCCGCGCTAAAAAGCAAATTTCTTTTTTCTAAATCTTTAATAATCAACGGATTAGCGTCATCATCGTTTACGTTTTTAACCGCCATTCCTGCCCATGGCGTAATTTCTTTTTTGAATTTTCCTTCCGCGTCTACCGGCATTAAAATCGGTAGATCATTTTCTTTTCCAGCTTTCATATCGTCTTCCCCAAAAGCCGGAGCAATATGAACAATGCCGGTTCCTTCTTCAGTTGTAACAAAATCTCCGGCAATTACTTTATAAGCCGGCTTGTCTGGTTTAATAAAATTATATAAAGGTTCATATTCTAAATTCAATAAATCCTTGCCTTTGAATTCACCAATGATTTTCCAAAAAGTTTTTAAGTTTGGATATTTTTTTTCTTTATATCTCCAGTGTTCTTTTGAAAAAATGTAAGAATCATCAGAAAGAATATATTCGGCAGTTTTTCTACCCAGTTCTTTTAAAATTTCCCCTTCCACTTTTTGTGCTTTTACTAATACATAATCAATATTCTCTCCAACCGCCAGCGCAACATTTCCCGGCAATGTCCAAGGAGTTGTAGTCCAAACTAAAAAATAAGTATTTTCTAACTTTGAATTTTTAACTGTAACTTTTAACTTTTCACTTTTCACTTTTAACTTAAAGAAAATGGATTTCTCTTTAATAGTTTTATATCCTTGCGCTAATTCATGTGATGAAAGCGAAGTTCCGCATCGCGGGCAATAAGGAACGACCTTATAATCTTCATACAGCAATCCTTTTTCCCAAATCTTTTTTAAAATCCACCACAAAGATTCAATGTAATCATTTTTACAGGTAATGTAAGCATTTTTAAAATCAAGCCAATAACCGATGCGATGGGTAAATTCCTCCCACTCCTTTTTATATGTAAAAATATTTTCCTTGCACGCTTCAATAAATTTTTCAACGCCGATTTTTTCAATATCACTTTTGGTTTTAATCCCCATTTTTTTCTCCGCGGCTATTTCTGTCGGCAAGCCATGCGTATCCCATCCGGCTTTTCTTTCAACAAAAAAACCGCGCATTGTTTTATAGCGGATAATTGTATCCTTAAAAGCGCGGGCAAGGAGATGATGAATTCCGGGCAGACCGTTAGCAAAAGGCGGCCCTTCATAAAAAATAAATCTTGGACATTTTTTAGTTTTATCCAAGCTTTTTTCAAATATTTTTTCTTTTTCCCAAAATTTCAAAATTTCTTTTTCTTGTTCAGAAAAATTTAATTGTTGTAGCATAAACGAATGAATCTAAAATTTTAAATATCATTTTTCATTTTTTTTGCCATTACTGTTTTAACTTTTTCAATAATTTCATTCGGAGTATTATCGGCTTTAATAATATAATCTTCCGCTCCGAGATTCATTCCTTTTTCTATATCTTCTTTTTGTCCAAGATTGGAAAGAATGATAACCGGAACGGAAGCTGTCTGAGAATTAGCTTTAATTTTTTTAAGCCCTTCTTCGCCGTCAAACGCAGTTGAAACTTTAAAACTATTCTTTTCTAATTTTTTCAAACATAAATCCCTTAAAAATTTGTCGTCCTCAACAATAAGAATTTTTTTAGAGCCATTATTATTCTGCGAAGAGTTTTCTTGGTTCAAGCTTTGCTTTCCTTCATCTTTTAATTCTTTTTTTGGAAAATTTTCCTTGCCAATAGTTTTTTCTATTTTTTTAATTACTTCGTCTAAATCAAATTCAGCTTTTACTAAACAATCAGTTGCTCCCAAATCTAACGCTTTATCTAAATCTATACTATACCCAGAATTAGAAAGGACAATCACGGGAATTGAAGAAAATTTTTTATCTTTTTTTAAATTTTCTAAAACTTCAAAACCGTTCATTTTTGGCATTACAATATCAAGTAAAATTAAATTAGGATTATTCGCTTTTACTTTATCCATTCCTTCTTGTCCGTCGCGCGCGACAGAAACTTCATATCCTTCATAGAGAAGTTTTTTTTCTAAAACATTCACAAGAGATTCTTCGTCTTCTATGATTAAAATTTTAATTTTTTTTGTTTCCATAGATTTAAATTTAAAACTTAAAATGTCTGCCTATGGCGGATCCGCTGTAGGCGGAAAAAATATAACAAAAACCAAAATGTAAAATCTAAAATTATTTTTTAATTTTAATTTTCCGTTTTCAATTTTCAATTTTCAGTTTTTCATTTGATAAGATATCAATAATCTTGTAAATACTTTTTTTTGAAGTGGCAAGAATTAATTTATCATTATCAAAAGCATAATCAATCGTTACGTCCGGTTCTGAAAAATTCATATAACGAATTTTAACTCCTTTATAAATATTTTCCTGAAAATTAGCCGTGAATGGAAAACCTATTTCTGTTTTTAAAAACAATAATTCTAAATCATCTATCATCGTTGTTTCCCATTGGCTGATATTTTTTTTATTTTTTTCCAAATCGCCATTATCAATTTCAGCTACTATACCTAATCTATTTTCGTTTTCAAGATTAAAAAATATCAAAGCGTAATTATTTTTTAAAAGATCATCTATTATTTTTTCAGGAATTTTAATATTAATTTTTTGAGATAATTTTTCTAAATCAATTTTTTCATTTCCTTCTTTTATTTCAATGAACGCTATGTGTGGAATTTCTTTTATTGTTTCCAGATAATTGTCTAAAGCAGTTGTTAAATCAAATTCTTCGTCAAAAGAAATATCAAAACTAAAAATTTCTTCTACTGGAATAAAAGATTGATCAGCCGGAATTTCTGGCTTTATAATATCTACGATAAATGGTATTTCTGGTATTATGCTTTTATTTTTTTCCTCCTTTGGTTTTTCTGTTTCTTTTTTTGGAAATATAGTTTCCTTATTTTCACTTTGAAGAATAAAAAAATTATAAAAAGCCAACCCGGCACAAATTAAAATTATAATCAAAACAACAATTAAAATAATCTTTTTGCCGTTTTTTGCCGTTTTTTGTTTTTTTTCTAAACCGTTGGCTACATTGCCAGTTGTATTGCTAATTGCGATATCTTTGTCTTTTTTCAAAGGTTGGTCCTGAAGAGAAAATTTAGATTTTTCCGTTGGCAATTGAACGGGCGGAGCCGCTTTTTTATGAGAATTCAAAAGAGAAGAAGATTTTTTGATTTTTTCTACAGCTGTTTTTCTTAACGGCTTTTTCGGATAAAAATCGTTTAATTCTTTTTTTAAATTCATTTCAGACATTTTATTCGGCAAAGCTTTTGATATTTCTGTTGGTTTTCGTTTTGATATTTCTTTTAATCTGACTAAATCAGACTGCATTGTTCTGATAGTTATATTTTCAGGAATTTTGTTTTTGTCTTCAATATCCCTTGAAAGATAATTTACTTTCATAAGAAAATAATTTATTATTTACGATTTAATTTATTTAATTAATATTTAGAAATTTTTACAATCCTTCTTTTTTTAAATCTTTTAGTAATTCTTTTGCTTTATGGCTGAATCTCTTCGGCGTTTTAATAATTATTTTAACAAATTCATCTCCTTTTCCGCGGTTTCTTAAATGAGGAATGCCTTTGCTTTTCAGGCGGATAATCTGCCCGGATTCAATTCCAGCCGGAATTTTTAAAAAAACTTCGCCTTCTAAAGCCGGCACTTTTATTTTATCACTTAAGACGGCTTGTGTAAAGGAAATTTTTGTCTGGCAAAAAATGTCGTCTCCTCTTCTTTCAAAATACGGATGTTTTTTAATATGAATTGTTGCGTATAAATCGCCAGGATGAATTCCGCGCTTGCCCGCGTCTCCCAGTCCGGAAAGCCGCAATATTCCTCCATTTTCAATTCCAGCCGGAATTTTTATTTTGATTTTTTCATTATTTCTTATTCTACCGTCGCCTCCGCAATGTTTACAGGGCTTTTCAGGAATTTTTCCTTCTCCTTGGCATTGAGGACAAATTTTTGTTGCCGCAAAATTTCCAAATACAGTTCTTTGGATTGTTTCTATTTTTCCTTTGCCTTGGCATTGAGAGCAAGTTTTGAAAGAAGATCCCTGCTCAACTCCTTTGCCTTTGCACTTTGAGCAAACTACTCTTTTATAAATCTCAATTTCTTCTATTTTTCCTTGAGCCACTTCTTCTAAAGTCAATTCCAAATCAACAGAAATATCCTCTCCTTTTTGAACTCCGCCTTTTTTTGCTCCAAATCCAAAAATATCATGGAAGATATCTTCAAATCCGCCAAAATTATATTCGGTTTGTTCCTGTTTTTGTTTGAACCCGCTGAAAGCGTCAGCAAATCCGGAAAAATCCTGAAAGCCGCTAAAACCGGAATATCCGCCTTGTCCTTGATTTTGAGATTGCTCAAAGGTCGTTCCAAATTGATCATACTGCTGTTTTTTTTCCGGGTCCGAAAGAATTTGATACGCTTCATTTATCTCTTTAAATTTTTTTTCATCGCCGCCTTTTTTGTCAGGATGATATTGGTTTGCCAAACGGCGGTAGGCCCGTTTTACCTGATCGCCAGACGCATTTCGCGGAACATTCAAAATATTGTAATAATCTTTTGCCATAGTTTTATTATTTCTTTAAATTTTTCAAAGCTATTTTTATCCTTTGCCCTATATCCTTTATTTCTTTCGGAACTTTTTCTAATGCTTGTTTCGCTTGATTTCTAGTATAACCTAAATTGACTAAAGCATCAATAGCTTCATCATCTTGAGAAAAAAATTCTTCATTATCTCCTTTGTGTTTTTTTAATTTATCTTTTAGCTCAACAATTATTCTTTCCGCGGTTTTTTTACTGACTCCATTAGCTTTGCTTAAAAATTCCTTTTGTTCATTGGCGATAGCCGATTTAATTGATGCAAGAGAGCTTAAAAATAAAACTTCCATTGCTGAGCGCGGACCGACTCCTGAAACAGTTAAAAGCAATTCAAACATTTCTAATTCTTCAATTTTTCCAAATCCAAAAAGCGCGATAGTATCTCTCTGTAAAAAAAGTTTGGTAAAAAACTTTTTTTCTTTTCCCAACTCGCCGCTTTTGGTGAAAATTTTAAAGCCGATTCCGTTAACTTCCAAAACAATAAAATTTTCTTCTTTTAAAATAATTTTTCCTTTTAAAGAAGCTATCATATTTTTTCCTATTATTTTTTCGAAATATACTCTGCCATTTCAACCAAACGGCAAGCATATCCCCATTCATTGTCATACCAAGCGCAAACTTTAACCAAATTTTCATTAACCATTGTCAATGGCAAATCAACAATGGAAGAAAATTTATTCATTTTAAAATCCATTGAAACCAATTCTTCTTCCGAAACAGCTAAAATATTTTCGAGATTGTTTTTTGCCGCTTCTTTGAATAAATTATTTACTTCATCTTTATTGGCAGATTTTTTTACCGTCGCCACAAAATCAATAATAGAAACAACTGGAGTCGGCACGCGCATTGCCATTCCGTCTAATTTTCCTTCCAATTCAGGAATAGTTTGAATGACCGCTTTTGTTGCGCCGGTCGTTGTCGGAATAATTGACATCGCTGCCGCGCGCCCTCTCCGCAAATCTTTATGCGGCAAATCTAAAATTTTCTGATCATTTGTATAACTGTGAATTGTTGTCATTACTCCTTTTTCAATTTCCAAATTGTCGTTTAAAACTTTTACCACCGGCGCCAAGCAATTTGTCGTGCAGGAGGCGTTGGAAATTATATTATCTTTTTTCGGATTATATTTTTCTTCATTCACTCCCAAAACAAAAGTGGGAATTTCTTTGCTCTTCGCTGGCGCGGAAATAATTACTTTTTTCGCTCCTGCTTTGAGATGTTTTCCCGCGCCTTCATTATCCCTAAAAAATCCGGTGCATTCTAAAACAACATCAACTTTCAAATCTTTCCATGGCAAAAGCTCCGGGTCTTTTTGCGCAAATACTTTTATTTTTCTTCCACCTATAATAATATATTTGTCATCATATCTAATATCTTTTTCATAAATTCCATAATTAGAATCATATTTAAAAAGGTGCGCCAGAGTTTTTGTGTCGGTTAAATCATTAACTGCAACGATTTCCAAATTAGGATGTTTGTCTAATATTACTTTTAAAGCCGGCCGTCCGATTCGACCAAAGCCGTTGATAGCGATTTTTGCCATTTTTTTTCCTTTGATTGCAAATATTGTTTGCAAAATTAATTAATTATTTTCTTTATTATAACATTATTTTTTAAAAAAAGACAATAAAATATCTTTTAAATAGAGTTGACGGCAACAAAAAAATAAGGTATTTTATAATTAGAGTTTAAAAAATTAAATTAAAAAGGAGGAAAAATGGAAAATTTACATTCTAAAAAAATTGCTTTAGTAATCGCTTTTGAAAATTTTCGCGATGAAGAGTATTTTATTCCAAAAGGAATTTTTAAAAAACAAGAAGCGGAAATTGTTACAGTAAGTTCTCAGGCAGGAACGGCGATCGGAACGCAGGGCGGAGAAGTGGAAGTTGATTCAACTTTGGATGATTTTCAGGTGAATGGTTTTGACGCGCTTATTTTTGTTGGCGGTTCAGGAGCGCAGGATTATTTTGAAAATACCCGAGTTCATCAAATTATCCGCGAGGCGTTTGAAAAAGGCAAAGTTATCGGAGCAATTTGTATTGCCCCGGCGATTTTAGCCAAAGCCGGAATTCTTAAGGACAGGAACGCGACGGTTTGGTCAACGGCTTTGGACAAAAGCGCCGTTAAAATTCTTCAGGAAGGCGGAGCGATCTGGCAGGACGGACGGACAAACGGCGTGACTATTGACGGAAAAATTGTTACTGCCAACGGCCCGGACGCAACCCAAGAATTCGCCGAAGAAATTTCAAAATTGCTGGCGTGATTTTGAATTTCTTTGAATTACGAAATGCATAAATTTCATCGTCATTGCGAGGAGGAACAACGAAGCAATCCCGTTCTCTTTTTAGAAATGTAATACATATACTACGATCGTGGTATAAGTATTACATTTAAAATAAATAATTTTCAAATAAGAAAAAAAGCAGATAATTGCGGGAACGAGTTTGCAACTCATTTCAAAATGTTTTGAAATAACAAAAATTATATTGAGAATTTCTTTATTAAAAAAACAAATGTATAAAAAAAATTAAAACAAAAAGATTTTTATTATAAAACCAGCGATTAAATTTGACATTTTGCGAAAAATGTG